>NZ_AQXL01000134.1 GCF_000376225.1 Effusibacillus pohliae DSM 22757 | reverse complement strand
ACACAAGATACTGGTGATCGCTTACTTTGTACTCAAGACTGGGGAACCTTACAACGAACTCGGCGCTGATTACTTGGAGAAGCGAAAGAGCATCTCGACCGAAGAATTGATGATTCGCCGCCTTGAGAAGAAAGGCTATGTGGTGACAAAATCAGCTGACGTCACAGCCTAATCAACTTAATTAATCCCCTTAATATGGAAGGAGAATGGGCCTCCCGGGCATCCTATTGCCCAAAAACCGAGGCAAACGATCCCCTACTGCCTCAATGATACTCTATTTTCTCATCAAAAAGTATACTGAACAATCGAGGTAGAGAATATGACGGAATTTATCACGGGCTTTGTAGGCAGTACATTGATCGCGGGAATCGCTTATCGGAAACGTTCGTTGTCGTTGTCCGGCGTGCTTTCAGCCATCGCTGTCGGGACGACGCTCTACTGGCTGGGCAGCCTCGCATGGTTTGGCACATTGATCGCGTTTTTCATTTCTTCTTCCCTGCTGACGAAATGGAAACAAAAAGCGAAGGAAACAGCCGAATCCGGCTATGAAAAAAGCGGCCGGCGAGATGCCGGGCAAGTTCTGGCGAACGGAGGGATCGGCGTCTTGCTGTGCCTGTTCAACTCTTTATTCCCGCATCCCGTCTGGTGGAATGCGTTTGTCGGGGTGATGGCGAGCGTCAATGCGGACACATGGGCTACGGAAATCGGCGGGTTGAGCCAAGCCGTTCCCCGTTCCATTTTGACCGGGAAAAAGGTGCCTCCCGGCACATCGGGGGGCGTATCACCGCTTGGCCTGGCGGCTACTGCGGCGGGTGGTTTGTTCATCGGGGGAAGTGCATGGCTGCTGCTGCAGCTCGTTCCCTCACAAATCGGCAGCCGGATCCCGACTGGGTCGGCGGTGGATTGGTTCCACCTGCTTCTGATCGGGGGAATCGCAGGTACATTCGGCTCCCTGACCGATTCGCTGCTCGGTGCGCGCTGGCAAGTGATGTACCAATGTGGCTGTTGCGGCAAAGAGGTAGAACGGCGCATGCACTGCGGACACCCAACACTGCATGTTCGAGGATTTCGCAACCTGAACAACGATATGGTCAATTTCCTGAGTTCGATCGCAGGCGCACTGGTGGCCGTTTGGTTGGGGAATTCGGTTTTCAGGTGACAAAAAATTTTTTATGTAAACTTCGTGCCTGCGGAAATGTGTCCCGGCTCCAGCGAGTGAGAGTTTCCATTCCGGTGGCAAGTGTGATAAGGTAGGGATAGATTTCTCAGGCAAGGAGATTCGATGATGTATTACGCGTTGATTCTTGAATCGAGCCGCAAGGCGAAAGCGGCGCGGCTGCTTTATGAACATTTGAAAAACAACAATCGGCGGCAGTTGCTTCCCGAGCAGAGAATCGACTCTTTCACGATTCGGGACGGAGTCCGCGTCCCCCAGCACGAAAAGCACCGGGTCCTCAGCCTCCGCTTGCATGATGAACATTTGAGTCCGTATTTGAAAACGAACATGAACCTATTCATCCTGATCATGATCGATGAACGGGTGGACATGCAGGTATTCAGGGCTGACAACGGATGGATGTTCTTGTTCGACAATGTGCAAAATTTGCCGAAGCCGTTCGGAGCGCAAGGGTACGACATGCGCTAGCCGTTACGCTTCTTGTTTCCGCTGTTTTGCGATCCCTAGCGCCGTCCACAGATAATAGGTGACGTAGCTTTCCCAGCCGCGCCAACGGGTGGCCATTTGCCGGACTTCCTGTTCGGACGGCTGGCGATCCAGCCCGTAAAACAGTTGCATTGCGTTGCGCAGCCCGATATCCAGCGCAGGCAGAATGTCGGGCCGCCCCAGGCCGAACAACAATACGCATTCGGCTGTCCAGCGCCCGATGCCGCGCAGTTTCACCATTTCCTCGATCGCTTGCTCGTTCGACATACGGCTGATCTCATCGACCGGGAATCGGCCGTCCGCCACCAGCCTTGCGAAATCGATCACATATTCGGCTTTCCGTTGCGAGTATTTCAGCTTGCGCAGGTCTTCGTAGGACAGGGAAGCGACCCGTTCGGGCGAAGGGAATGCGTAAAAGGTCTGACCTTTCCACTCAAACGATTGGTTGCAAAGCTTTACCAACTCATGTTTCAGATTGGCGGCAAACGTCATGTTGACCTGCTGTCCGATGATCGACAGAATCATCGCTTCGTATACGCCCGGTTCCAGCAGCATGTGAATGCCGCGGTGCTGCTGCACCAGCCGAAACAGGACAGGATCATTTTGCTCGATCGCAGCATAAAAAGGGGCGAGCGGCCGATCCAGTGAAAAAACGTGCCTGCAATACGCAAATGCCCGCTTTGCCTGCTGCTCGTTGGTGGCGTTACACGCCGCGAGTTTCACTTGGGGCTGTTCGACAGTTCCGGTTGATGTCAATTTCACCAGCACGGGATGCCCGTCTACGAGAAACAGGCGGGTGATCGAATCGTTTTCCATGCGGTAGAGCACCCAGTTGGAAGAATGGCGAAGCCGTTCAAACAGATGAGAAAAATCGTAAGGCGCGGGCGGAAACAGGGTGATTTCGTACATGGCGCGGCTCCTTTCGCAATTTTTTTCGTACGATTTTTATGATAAAATAGACGCAGTACAGAGAGGGGACTTTGGGAACATGTCCTACATAGGTTTTTTGTCGGATCTCGAACATGAACCGGCAGTGCCGGTGCAATATTACCTGCCGCTCGATGATCAGCGAATCCATTTGAACGAACGGATCGGCGAACGGATCGAGCTCCGTTTTCTCGGTGAAAAAGCGTGCTGCGCCTGCGGACGCAAAGTAAAAAAACTGTTTCATACCGGGTACTGCTACCCTTGTTTTACAACATTGGCGGAATGCGATCTTTGCATCGTCAAACCGCATGAGTGCCACTACCATCTGGGAACCTGCCGGGACAACGAATTCGCGGCAACAAACTGCATGACTCCGCATTATGTATACCTTGCATTAAGTTCCGGCGTCAAGGTGGGCCTGACGCGTAAGAGCAGGGGACAAGCCCGCTGGATCGATCAGGGGGCGGTGCAGGCGATTCCGATCGTGGAAGCGCCAACCCGCAAGTTGGCGGGCGAGATGGAGTACTTCATTTCGCAGCACATCCCGGACAAAACGGACTGGCGGAAAATGCTGGCCGGCAAGGTCGAACAGGCTGATCTGCTGGAAATCCGCCAGCAGGTCCGCGCCCTGTTGCCGGAAGAATACCGGCAGTACCTGCTTGACGGGCAGGAACTGTATGAGTTTATCTATCCGATCACAGAAACACCCGACAAAATCAAATCCGTTTCCTTCGACAAACAAGAGGTGGTCGAAGGACGCCTGATCGGCGTCAAGGGGCAATACCTGCTGCTTGATCACGCCGTTTTAAACGTGAAAAAGCATACAGGCTACAAGGTGGAAGTTGTGTTTGCCGACCCGGGGGCGTCTTAGGCCCATTCGTCCAGTTTGGATTCGATTTTGGCGCGGATCGCTTGCAACAGGGAGTCGAAATCGTCCGCGACGATGATCTCCCCGTTGACCATCACATACGGTTTTTGCGCGCACAATTCGCATTCGCTCAGGCAAAAATTGCGGATCACCGACGTTCCGGCATATGTTTCTTCCAATGCTTCCAGGTCGAGCGATGCAGCCGGATTGCTTTCGCACACTTCGACAATTACAATTCCCATATGCAGTCACCTTCTTGATCGTAGTAAGCATTAGTTTATCAAGAACTCGGCCGGTAAACCATATGATGTAGAAAGGAGTGCCTGCATGCGGCAGCGGACAACCGCTGCGGCCGACGAATGCGGGACGGTGTTGGAAAAGGCCGTGCGGCGAAAACGGTGCAGCGATGGTTGGGAAAAACGTGTCCGAACGAAGCGGCACGGACGATTGTTCGGAAAAGTCAGGCGGGGAGGAAGCGACTGCGATGAAAACGGGAATTGTACTCGTGGCGCATGGCAGCCCGGAGCCATCGGCCAACCGGGAACTGTTCCAGATCGCGGAATTCGTGCGTGAGGACGGACAATATCCGATCGTACAGGCGGCCTTTCTGGAACTGGCGGAGCCGGATATTCCAACGGGCATTGATTTGTGCATCGAACAGGGAGCGGAGCGGGTGATCGTCGTTCCCTATTTTCTGCTTACTGGCTCGCACGTTCAGCAGGATTTGCCAAAATGGGTCGGCGATGCCGCTCGCAAACATCCCGACATTCCGATCCGTGTGGCGGAATCGCTTGGGTACCACCCGATTTTGAACGAGATCGTGCTGGAACGAGTTGACGCGCTGTTATCTTCTGTCGAGTGGGAGGAAGAGGAATCATGATTCGGATTGAGCAGGATGCGTTGGACTACATTCGCCGCCGGGCCGAGGCGGTGCATCTGGAACTGCCGACGATCACCCGCGCCTGTTGAGGGAATGCGCAATTCGCCCCGTCCGTGCGGCTGGGGAAACCGCGTTTCAAACAACATTTGTACGAGAAACGGGAACAGGACGGGATCGACATCTACGTGCCCCGCATGATTTATCAGGAAAATTTGAGTATTGGCCTCAACCGCCTGTTTGGCATCCGCTATCTGGCGGTGCGGGGCTGGCGGCCGATCGGCATATAGTCCTTGCTCTTATGGGCAAGGGCTTTTTGGTTCATACTACGAAGGAACCCAATTGATGGAAGGAGACTTCGGAATGGGTTGCTGGATGTATGAATCTCGTCTCTATGACAGCCGCTCGATCGCCCAGTATGTCGCCATGTGCGTGCGCGATGACCAACTACTGTCGGGCGCTGCCGAGCCGAAAGTGTATATTTTTCGGACCCGCAAAGGAAAGTATGGGGTCAAATACCAGGTGTAGGAGGCGTCCGTATGGAACATGTGTGTCCCTTGTGCAACGGTTTGAGCCGGTTTCACGCCGCCTGTACCCGCTGCGGCGACCCGCTGGAGGATGCTGGGGCGGTTTCCGATTATGTTGGCCCCTATTCACCATATGAATTGACTCCCCGGCTCGAACAGCAATCGGATCAATGCGTGCATCTCCTGCATTGTCCAGCATGTGGAAATCAGTCTTATGCAATCATTCAAAATGATGTAATATAGGAGGAGACTGAGTTCGTTGCAAAGGGGATGTCGCCGTTGTCTTCGTTATCGCTCAAGTTTTGCAAAAAGAATTTGGAACATCACTCGCAATCGGTGTACGACGCGCTGAAAGAGCGCTATCCGAACGAAAAAATCGAAGTGGTTGACTGCGTCGGCAAAGAATTTTGTGCGACCTGCACCGACGTGCCGTTCGCCATCCGCAATAATGCGCTGGTTGGCGGCCGCACCCCCCGTGACCTGTTTTATAAACTGGAGCGGGGTATGGTGTTTCTCGACAAACTGCCGGCGCCGGCTGAAGAGCAAAAGCAGGCGGAAGCCACTGAAGCAAAATCAAACTAACCATTGTCCGGGCTGTTCGCAAACAGCCTTTTTTCATTTTTTGACGGATGTATGGCTGAAAATTGCTGTTCCGGCCAGAAAGACGAATAGCGGTGCCACAGCGATTGGTTATTGGACAAGGGGGCGGGCGGATGCTTGATGCGGTGGTGGTCGGAGCTGGGCTGGCCGGCTTGTCGGCCGCCAGGGAACTGCATGATGCAGGCTTGCATGTGATGGTGCTGGAGAAACTGGATCGCATGGGCGGACGCGTTTGGACACACCGCGAGGACGGCCAGCCGGTTCGGGTGTATGAGCTGGGAGCGCAATTTTTCGCCCGTCATTTTCGGACGATTCGACAATTGGCCGGGCGCTTGCAAGTTCCTTTGCAGCCGGTCCCGTTTTCCCTGCTGATGCGGGTCGGAACGGTCTGGCGGCAGGCGCGGTACGACCGGACGGCGATTCTGCTGCAGCTGCCGGGAGTACCGTGGAAAGTGCGGCATCAAATCGCGCGGCTTGTTTGGGATGCGGCAAAAACGGGACGCCGCCGGGCAGCGGGAAGCTTCTTCCCGCAGGCGGCAAATCGCGCCACGGGCGAAAATTTGCCGGAGCACGCGATGCTTGACATGGGGTTGGGCGAATATGCGAAACGGTTTGATGCTTCGATTTATGACTACGTGATTGCCCCCTTCTACCAAACGATGTTTTTCAACCATCCGCTGGACGCTTCCGCCGAACACTTTCTCACCCATTTTGGGCAGCCGTCTTCCCAGAGGATCTATCGTCCGGCAGGCGGGATGTCACAGTTTGCGGAGGAACTGTCGCGGGAACTGCCAATCAGAATCGGATGCCGGGTGCACAAAGTGGAATCGGCTGGTGACCATGCAGCGGTTTCGATCGAAACTGACAACGGGATCGAACGGCTGCCTGCACGCTATGTGGTGTTGGCAGTGCCGGGAGATCACGTGCTGCGGTTGGTGGATGACCGGGAGTTTGCGCCGGAACTGGGCGATTTTCTTGAGACAGTGGAGTATGCCGGAACTGCCGTGGTAACGGTGTCGCTGAAACAAGCCGCTTCTGCCGCGTTCGGATTCAGTCTTCCGCCAAAATACGGCTCGATTCTTGCGGGCGGGGTGACGCACAACAAGCGGACGTGGAGCGTCATGTTGACCGCCGATGCGCATCGCCAATTGCAGTCAGCGCCTGATACGCACATAGCAGCCGCGGTCGCGGATGAACTCGCCCGGTTGATGCCGGAGGCGCGGTTTCATTTTGATGAAATGAAAATCTTCAGATGGCCGAGCGCCATCCCAAGGTTTCGCCCCGGATTTCCCGCGCGGGCTCGACGATGGGCCCACGCTGCCCACAGCGTCAGCCGGCGCATCCATCTGGCTGGCGATTACCTCGAACTGGGGTGCACGGAAGGGGCGGTCCGTTCCGGCATACGGGCCGCCGCACGCATCATCGCTTTGCTGCAAGCCGACGGTTAAAGCAGGGCAAGATGCTGGAAAGCCCGGTAGGCCACATACAAACCGAGCGCTAAAATCAGGATGGAAGAAACGGAAGCGAGCGTTTGCACCACCTGCCGTTGTTCCAACCGCTGAATGGCTCCTCCCGCGCGCACGACCAGCAGGCCGAGGGTACTCATCGCCAGCGCGCTGCCGGCGGAAAACGCCGCGACAAGCGACATGCCGGCCGGGATTCGATCGGCCGCGACCGCCGCCAGAAAAATAGCCAGCGCGCTCGGACAGGGAATCAGCCCGGTAAAGAACCCGATCGCAAACAAGCGGGACAAAGAGGTTGGCGCCCCGTGCGAATGGAGATGCGAGCCGTGATGGTGATGATCGCAAGTGTCCGCGTGGGCGCGGCCGATCGTTCCCACCACCACGATTTTCGGATAGAACCGGCTGTACAGGATGCGGGCTCCCAGCATGGTGATAATCGCACCGGAGACCAGCTCGATCCAATGGGACAGGTTGGCGGGGACCAGCATTTTGACAGTGGAAGAGGCAGCGAACGCCAGCAGGATGATCGACAAGGTGTGGGCGATGGCGGAGATCACCCCCAACAGCACCGCATCTTTCGCTTTCGCCCGGGAAGAGATCAGGTAGGCGGTCATCACTCCCTTTCCATGTCCCGGTTCCAGCGAATGCAGCGCTCCCAGCCCGATCGCCGCCGGGATCGTGTATAACAGGTCCATGTCGGCTCCTCCTTCGAGGGGTGTCTCTAATCTCTATGCCAACTTGGCCGCAAAATTCACTAATGGGCTCACCCCGTCCCGGACATCCGAATAGGATAGTACATCTCACAATGCGGGGGTGAGGCGGTTGCGCAAGGAGAAGCTTGCGCGCCCCAAAACGGCGCGCTCGAAAAACGCCCGGGTGCAATTCTGTTCCTTTGATGCGTTCGTGCAGATCGCCGAGCGATATAAACGGGCGGTTGTGTTGCTTGAGGTGATCGAGCAGCGTCGTTCCCGCCGGGCACCGTTCTTTGGCGGGATGGATTATATGCTCGAGCTGCCGAAGGAAGTGATGAATGTCGGCACCGGGTTTGTCTGCGACAAACGGGGATATATCATCACCAATCAGCATGTGGTGCAGGGAGCCGACGAGGTGCAGGTACGGTTTAACGGACAGAAAAAACCGGTTGCGGCGAAAATTGTCAAATCCGATTATGAATTGGACTTAGCATTGTTGAAAGCCCCTCTTCCCCCCAACACGCCCGTTCTCCGGCTGGGACGCTCGAATCGGGTGAAGCCCGGGGAATGGGTGATGGCGATCGGCAATCCGTTGGGACTCGAACATTCGGTCACTGTCGGCGTCGTCTCGGCCGTCAATCGCCCGCTGACGATCGGCGACCGGAAATACAAGCAGTTGATTCAAACCGATGCGGCGATCAACCGCGGCAACAGCGGCGGCCCCCTGTTTAACGTGAACGGGGAAGTGATCGGCATCAACACCGCCGTCTCGCAAAGTTCGCAAGGCATCGGGTTTGCGCTCGGCATCGATCTGGTGCGTGAAATGCTCCGCAAATGGATTCCGCCCGCCGGAAACTGAGATTCGGAGGGCGGTTTCTTTTTTGTTTGGCGGATTTTCACGATTATGGCATAATAGTTGAGAAGACAAAACGCGATTTTAACCGGGGTCCCCATCATAGCACGACTTGGCGCTTTAGCGCCTAGCGTGACTTGTGCCCCTTGGGTGCATAGCACGGCAGTGCGCTTCACTTTGGTGGGGAGTTGCAGGAGGCAAGCGGATTGGAGTTTTTTCAAGCGTTGACTTTTGTACTGGTGGTTCTTTTGACATTTGGCATCGTGATTGGCCTGTCCAAACGAAAAAAATAAGCGGGAGTTGCATAGACCTGATGAAACACACCTGGAACATCTGCAGCCTGGCACTGTTGCTGACAAGTTCGTTGCTTTCCTCAGGCTGCCACACTCCGGCATTGTCAGCGATGAAACCGGACAGGGAAAAATGGGCGGTCGGCATCGTCGGCTCCAAGGAAACGGCGGGCTCGAAAGAGGTTCTCGAGTACACGGCAAAAGCGGTCAACGATTCGGCGGTGGTGTTCGATGTCCGCACGGCGGAAGACGACGGGCAGGCACAAGCGGCGCTTTCCGCAATGGCGTCCAACCCGAACATCGACCTGATTGTGACCGAAGCAAAATACAGCCCTTACATAGCCGAACTGGCGAAAACGCACATTGGCAAAAAATTCGGTCTGGTCGGTAACGTGTCAGATCCAGACTCGAACGCGGTCCGGCTCGTCAACTGGAACCGCGAGTGGCTGTCGTTTGTCGCCGGATTTTTGGCGGGGGGCATCAATCCGAAAGAATCGGTCGGCGTGATCACGGCAGCGCCGCCCTCTCCGGAATCGTCGGAGTGGCGGGGGCTGCTGGAAGGCATTCACTATGCGGGCAGTTCCGCCTCGCCGACAGTCGTTACGTTGGACGAGGCGATGGGGCTGCAGGGGATCGACAAATTAAAATCGATTTCCGGCCGCGTCCTGGTCCTGCTCGATCCGGTCACGGGAGAGCAGTTGGCGCGGCTGCAGCAGAGCGGAAAATGGCTGTTCCCGCTGCACGAGCCGCCGAGAATGTATGCGGGAGTGATCGCCCGGCCGCAGCCGATTTTTGCAGAAGGGGTGCAGGAGGAAGTTCAGTCGCTGTTGAATCATTCCTGGCAAGGCGGTGCAACTGTGGCGGTGACGGGCTCGAGCCTGTTTGAGATCGCCCGGCCCGAGGTGTTTCCAGCCGACATCCTGAACCAACAGAAAACGGTGGTGGACGGGCTGCGGAACCAGACGATCCAACCGGGACAGTACCTCAATCCTCCATCCCAGCAAAACAGACGGTGAAAAGCAAATCGACGAGTTGCAGGAGGTCTCTATGGAAGAATGGTACCTTGAATACCACATTCATAAAAATCGCCCTGGATTGTTGGGAGACATCGCTTCGCTTTTGGGGATGCTGTCGATCAATATCGTGACGGTGAACGGGGTGGAAGATGCAAACCGCGGATTTTTGATCCGTACCAACGACCGGCAAAAAATCGCAGTGTTGCGGACGATTCTTCGAACGATTGAAAACATCACGATCACCGCCTTGCGCCAGCCCACGCTGCTTGACCGCCTGGCATTGCGGCATGGACGCTTTATCCGGAGGGAAGCGGAAAACGACAAGACGTACAAGTTCACCCGCGACGAACTGGGGATTCTGGTCGATTTCATGGGAGAACTGCTGAAAAAACAGGGCCATCAGGTGATCGGGATCCGCGGCATGCCCCGGGTCGGCAAGACGGAGTCGATCGTCGCCGCCAGCGTCTATGCCAACAAGCGGTGGACGTTTATCTCGTCGACGCTGCTGCGGCAGACGGTCCGCCATTCGCTGGCGGACGATGAACTGGGCAACGACAGGATGGTCTACATCCTGGACGGGATCGTGTCGACGATGCGTTCGACCGAACAGCACCGCCGGCTGGTCAGAGAGATCATGCGCATGGATGTGCCGAAAGTGATCGAGCACCCGGATATTTTTGTCCGGGAGACGGAATACGGTTGGGATCTTTTCGACCGGATCATCGAATTGCGTAACACGGAGGATGAAGTCATCACCTATGAAACGGTGCAAACGGGGTTTAACTCGTTTGATGTCAGCTAGAAACAACCGGCCGGCGAGGCGGCTGCGAACGGGGGGCAAGCGGAAGGAGGCCATGGCTATGAAAGAACTCGGACGGATTCTGCAAACGGAACGGGAAAGACAGAACCTGACTTTGGATGACATTCAGGACCGGACGAAAATTCGCAAACGCTACCTGCAGGCGATCGAAGAAGGGGATCTGTCGGTTCTCCCCGGTCTGGTATACGCGCGGGGATTTATCAAAAATTACGCGGAACAACTGGGATTGGACGGACAGGAACTGCTGCGCGAGCATCACCTGCTGGACGAGTCGCCATCGCCGAAACCGGGTCCTGTCACCGCTGCAGCAGAACCCCAGCCTAAGTCGCGAGCGGCGGACGAGCCTCGCAAGAAATTCGTTGCCCGCAGCGTCCCGGAAGGCAGCCGGCTCTTGCCGCAGATTCTGATGGGAGCGGCGATCATCGGCCTGTTGGGCGTCGGTTACTGGTTCCTGACAAACCGCCAGGCGACGCCGGAACCGGCTCAGCCGCAAGCGCAGCAATCGAATCAACAAGCGCAACAACCGGGGCAGCAACCCGCCTCGCAGCCGCAGGCTCCCGCCCCGACTCCGGCCGAGCAAAAGCCGACAGGGCCGCTTAAACCGGAAACGAAAGATCGCAGCAAATCGGTCTACAAAGTGGAAGGCGACAAAATCAAACTGCAGATCAAGACAGCCAACGGCAAATCTTGGCTGGACATTACGACCGACGGGCAAAAGCAATACACGCAGGTGGCCGATCAGGGAGTCACCTTGTCGTTTGAAGCGACGCAAAAAATTGTCGTGGTGACAGGCTATTCACCGGCACTGACGATAACGGTGAACGAGCAGCCGGTCGAACTGGAGCAGGTGAACGGCCGGTACGAGTTTCAGTTCCAGAAAAAATGACCGGAACGTCCGTCCAATCTGTCGGCTGCAGTTATGGAAGGAGGCGCGCGAAATGGCAAAAGAAGCGTCGTTTGACATCGTGTCAAACGTTGATTTGCAGGAAGTAAAAAATGCTGTCAACCAGGCAATGAAGGAAATTGAATCGCGCTTTGATTTCAAGGGAAGCAAAAGTTCGATCGAATTGCAGGAGAATGAAATCATTCTGGTCGGTGACGACGAATATAAGCTGAATGCGGTCAACGACATCCTGCAGGCGAAACTGGTGAAGCGGGGCGTCTCGCCGAAATCTTTGCAGTATGGGAAAATCGAGCCGGCCGCCGGCGGCACGGTCCGGCAGACGGTGAAGCTGGTGCAGGGAATCGACCAGGAGAACGCAAAAAAGATCGTGAAGCTGATCAAAGATTCGAAAATCAAAGTCCAGGCGGCCATCCAGGGCGACCAGGTGCGCGTGTCCGGCAAAAGCCGCGACGATTTGCAGACGGTGATTCAATTGCTGAAACAGGCCGATTTTCCGATCGACCTGCAGTTTACCAATTACCGGTCGTGACTTTGACTTCCCCCGTTCTTTCGTATATACTTTGATAATGGTTCAAGTATGCCAATCGCACGAACTAAGCGGTATCGGTCTGGATTGCATATGCAAACCGGGCCTTTGATATTTAGGATGGGGGAAACCATGAGCCAGAAACTAGCAGTTGTCACTCTGGGCTGCGAAAAAAACCTGGTCGATTCGGAAGTGATGATGGGCCTTGTGGCGCAAAAGGGCTATCAGGTGGTGCAAAATCCGCTGGAGGCGGATGTGATCATCGTCAACACTTGCGGATTTATCGACGCAGCCAAGGAAGAATCGGTCGAAACGATCCTGTCGATGGCGCAATTGAAGGACGCGGGGTCCTGCAAAGCGCTGCTGGTGGCCGGCTGCATGGCGCAGCGCTACCAGGACGAGCTGATCACCGAAATTCCGGAAATCGATGGAATTGTCGGCACGGGTGAGTATTTCCGGATCGGCGAGCTGATCGAAGCGGCCATGCACGGTGAAGAAAAACCGCAATTCGTAGGAAATCCGGTGTATCTGTATGATGAGCTGACACCCCGAATGACGACCGGCGGCGCATCCGCCTATGTGAAGATTGCGGAAGGGTGCGACCATTCCTGCACATTCTGCATCATTCCGAAAATGCGGGGCAAGTTCCGCTCGCGGCCGATCGAATCGATCGTTGCCGAAGCCCGGTCACTGGTCAGCCAGGGCGTGAAGGAAATCATGCTGATCGCTCAGGACTCCACCCAATACGGGCTGGATGTATACGGCAAGCGCAATCTGCATGGGTTGCTCGAGGCGTTAAATGAAGTCGAAGGGCTGGAATGGATTCGGCTGCACTATGCATATCCGGGCTTTTTCACGGATGAAGTGATCGATGCGTTCGCCCGTTTGCCGAAAGTCGCCAAATACATCGATATGCCGCTGCAGCATTCGGAAGACCATATTCTGAAGGCGATGCGCCGTCCCGGGCAGCAGGCGCAAATCCGCAAACTGATTGCAAAAATCCGGGATCGCGTGCCGGATGTGGCCTTCCGGACTTCGCTGATCGTCGGGTTTCCGGGCGAATCCGAACAGGATTTTGACAATCTCTGCCGTTTCGTGCGGGAGATCGGGTTCGATCGGATCGGTGTGTTCACATACTCGCCGGAAGAAGGCACTCCCTCTGCCGACATGGATGGACAGGTTCCGCAAGAGGTGAAAGAACGCCGCGCCAGCATGTTGATGGAAGTCGGCCGGGAAGTTGCGGCGAAGCGGAATGCCGAACGGGTAGGCCGCGTATTAAAAGTATTGATCGAGAGTCAGGACACTAACAATCCGGGTATATATATCGGGAGAACCGAATATGACGCGAAGGAAATCGATGGACAGGTGTTTGTCACGGGGAATCGGGAAATCCGGATCGGTGACATGGTGAACGTGCGCATCACCCATTCCTATGATTTTGATTTGGCAGGGGAGTGTGTCTAAGGTGAATTTGGCTAACCGTATTACGATAGCCAGGATTTTTCTGATCCCGGTTATCTTGCTGTTCTTGCTTGTCCGTTTTAATTTTGGCCATTTTACGATTGGCGGACAAACGACTACGGTTAGCGAAATCATCGCTGCTTTGGTGTTTATCGTGGCGGCGGCGACCGATGGGCTTGACGGGTACATCGCCCGCAAACGGAAGATGGTCACTAATTTTGGCAAATTTCTTGATCCGCTGGCGGACAAACTGCTGGTCACCGCCGCGCTGGTGTCGCTCGTGCAGATGCAGCGGATCCCGGCGATCATCGCGATCATCATCATCTTCCGCGAGTTTGCCATCTCCGGCTTGCGGACGATCGCCGCTTCCGAAGGGATCGTGCTGGCAGCGAGCAAGTTGGGGAAATTGAAAACGGCGCTGCAGATCATTGCGATTTCCGCGTCGATTCTGAATAATTTTCCGTTTTCTTACGTACAATTTCCGTTTGACCAGATCATGATCTATATTGCTGTCTTCGTCACCATTTGGTCTGGGGCTGATTATCTGTGGAAAAACAAACATGTGATCTATAGCGGCCGAGTGTAATGGGAAAGGAAGATAGCCAGCTATCTTCCTTTTCAACTCTTTGCGCTGTTGGTGCTGCGGCGGGCCGCAACGAGGAGGAGGGGCTCTATGCGGGCGGAAGTGATCGGAGTCGGGACGGAATTGTTGCTGGGACAGATCGCCAATACGAATGCGCAGTACATATCCGACAAACTGGCTTTGGAAGGGATTGGCGTGTATTTTCACCAGGCGGTGGGCGACAATCGGGAACGCATCAAACAGGTGCTGGAGATCGCCCATGCGCGCTCGGACGTGATCGTGCTGACAGGCGGGTTGGGGCCAACGGAAGACGATCTGACGCGGGAAGCAGTGGCCGATTTTTTGCAGCGGCGGCTGGAGTTGGATACGTCCGTGTTGCAAAAGCTGGAAACCTTGTTTGCCCAACTGGGAAGGGAAATGCCGGTCAACAACCGGCGGCAGGCGATGCGTATCGAAGGCGGCCGGTTTTTGGAAAATCCGCGCGGCACCGCTCCCGGGCAATATGTGGAAGCGGATGGGCGTCATTATTTTCTGTTGCCGGGACCGCCGACCGAAATGCGGCCGATGGTTACCGACCAGATGATTCCGCTGCTGCGCTCCGTCATCGGCCGCCGGATGACGATCCGGTCGCGCGTGTTGCGGATTTTTGGCATTGGTGAATCGGCGATGGAGTTGCTAGTAGCGGATCTGATCCGCAACCAGCAGAACCCGACGATTGCACCGCTTGCGTCTGAAGGGGAAGTGACGCTTCGCATCACCGCCAGAGCGCAGTCGGAAGCGGAAGCATTTGCACTGATCGCGCCGGTTGAAGAACAATTGCGTAAGCGATTGGGAAACGCTATATATGGAATCGACGAGGAGACGCTTCCCGTCGCGATCGGTAAACGGTTGGCGGCACGCGGGGAAACCCTGGCGCTGGCGGAAAGCTGCACCGGCGGCCTGCTGGCTGCGATGGTTACCGACATCCCAGGCAGTTCCGCCTACTTCAAGCAAGGCTGGGTGACGTACGACAACGTCACGAAAACCGAACAGTTGGGGGTATCTTCCGAACTTCTCGGCAGGTACGGGGCTGTCTCGGAAGAATGTGCGCGGGCGATGGCGGAAGGAGCGAGAGCCCGTTCCGACGCCGATTGGTCGATTTCGGTCACCGGCATTGCCGGACCGGGGGGCGGGACGCCTGACAAACCGGTCGGTCTTGTGCACATCGCCGTCGCCGGACCGGACGGAACGACCGCGAAGGAATTCCGGTTTCGCGGAGACCGCCAGCAGATCCGCATCCGCTCCGCCAAAAACGCGCTCTATTCATTATTCAAACGTTTGACTTAGAAAGGTGATAGAATGACGACATTTGCAGAACTGGGACTAAACAAAAAGGTGCAACAGGCGATCGACGAAATGGGGTTTGAAGAGCCTTCTCCCATCCAGGCGCAGTGCATTCCGGTGGTCCTCACCGGGCAGGACGTGATCGGACAGGCGCAGACGGGAACGGGAAAAACGGCTGCGTTCGGCATCCCGTTGGTCGAGATGACGGCGACCAACACCCGCCATGTGCAGGCACTGATTTTGACGCCGACGCGGGAACTGGCCATCCAGGTCGCTGGTGAGCTGCGCAAAATCGCCCGCTACAAACGGGTGCGGACGTTACCGATCTACGGCGGCCAATCGATCGGCCACCAGATCAAGGCGCTGCAGCAGGGCGTTCATATTGTGATCGGCACCCCCGGCCGCGTGCTGGATCACATCCGCCGCGGCACGCTGAAGCTGGACCGGTTGCAGACAGTGGTGCTGGATGAAGCGGACGAAATGCTCGACATGGGATTCATTGACGATATCGAATCGATTTTGCAGAGCACGCCGAACGACCGGCAGACGCTGCTGTTTTCTGCGACGATGCCAGACGAAGTGAAGCGGCTGGCGCAACGCTACATGCAAAATCCGGTCAGCGTTACGGTCAACCGCGGCGACGTGACAGTGCCGCTGATCGAACAGGTCTACTACAAGGTGCTGGAGCGCAACAAGCTGGAAAGTTTGTGCCGCATCATCGACAGCCAGGAAATTCAGCTTGGCATCATTTTCTGCCGTACGAAACGGGGCGTCGACGAGCTGACGGAAGCACTGATTGCGCGCGGCTATATGGCGGACGGATTGCACGGCGACCTGTCGCAGGCGCAGCGCGACCGCGTGATGAAAAAATTCCGCAACGGCGACATCGAGCTGCTGGTAGCAACCGATGTGGCGGCGCGCGGGATCGACGTCGGAAACGTGTCGCACGTGGTGAACTATGACATCCCGCAGGACCCGGAATCCTACGTGCACCGGATCGGCCGCACCGGCCGGGCGGGACGCCGGGGACTGGCCATTACGCTGGTCACGCCGAGGGAATTCAAATTGTTGAAAACGATTGAAAAAGAGACGAAAGCGAAAATAGTGCCGCGGGAAGTTCCGTCGCTCGCCGATGTGGCGGAGCGGCAGGCGGAAAGCTGGCGGGAGCGGCTGCGCGCCTGCATCCAGGAAGGCGGTTTGGCGCATTACAGGGCGATTTTGGGCAACCTGGTTGATGAGTTTGATCCGCTCGATTTGGCGGCCGCCGCATTGAAACTGAGCGTCGGCGACTTGCAAACGGAAGAGGGACAGGATTACGATTTCGGCGACACGGGCGCGGCGCCGGGCAAAGTCCGGTTTTTCATCAACATCGGCCGCAGCGCCAACATCGGACCGGCCGATCTGGTCAAATTCATATCGGAAGAAGCGGGTATTCCGGGGAACGCGATCGGCCGGATCGACATTTTCGACAAATTTGCTTTCCTCGAGGTGGAGCAGGAGTCAGCCCCGTTTGTCTTTGAATCGCTGCGCCAGACGCGGATGAACGGTTCCCGCGTCAACCTGGAACCGGCCCGCCCGCGGGAACGCCGCAGCTGATCGAGGTCGTGTCAAAAGCGAAGCGGATTGCGTGATTGCGGTCCGCTTTTTTGGCACGAACGATTCCTGAACGAAATCAGCTCCAAGGATTATAAATACATCCTTGGAGCTTAGTGCTATAAATCGAGAAAATTTATTTTTTTCTTAAAACAAGGTAAACCCCGGCACTTAGCACGAGAAGAAGGCCAACGGCTGCAATCGTAAGTAGTCTGTTATTGCCATTTTGATTTATAGTTTCGACTGCAGGCATACTGACGCCGGAATTGGTATATTTTCCAGTATTTTTTGTCTGTTCTTGCTTTAGTTTTATCACGTTTTCAACCACATCAGTCAAATCTATATCTTTCTCCTTTGTTAAAGCCAGAAAACTATTATCTTTAAGTGGGATCACCCTGTCACCGCTTTTGTTGTTTTTTACTGCTACTGCACTTAATCCGACACTTTGATCGTAGACCAATCGTATCGATTCTTTCTCTTCACTCACATCAGTTATATTCACCAAATGTTTCGCAAAGAGTAAAGCATGAGTTTTGTCTACATCCGGGCGATGGGGCGGCTGCTTGTAGCGGATTTTTTTGCAAATACAGCAATAAAAAAGTTCGATATATTACGGAACAAATGTTTGCTTTTTTGTTTTCGGTGTTGTAAGATGATAGCAGGAACTGGGGACAGTCAGCGCGAATCTAGTAATGTGATTTTTTGTCGAAAAAGGAGAGGTACACACGTGAGCGATCGAAAAGCGGCGCTGGATATGGCGTTACGTCAGATCGAGAAACAGTTTGGCAAAGGCTCGATCATGAAGCTGGGCGAAGCGGCGAATATGACGGTGGAAACCATTTCTTCCGGCTCATTGGCGATCGATATCGCCCTGGGAGTGGGCGGATTTCCCCGCGGCAGGATCATTGAGGTATATGGACCGGAATCGTCAGGGAAAACAACGGTGGCGCTGCATGCGATCGCCGAAGTGCAGAAACGTGGCGGACAAGCGGCGTTCATCGACGCGGAACACGCATTGGATCCGATTTACGCGCAAAAATTGGGCGTCAATATCGACGAACTACTGATCGCCCAACCGGACACCGGCGAACAGGCGTTGGAAATCGCAGAAGCGCTGGTTCGCTCTGGTGCGGTCGACATCATCGTCGTCGACTCGGTGGCGGCGCTCGTTCCGAAGGCGGAGATCGAAGGGGAGATGGGCGATGCGCACGTTGGCCTGCAGGCGCGGTTGATGTCGCAGGCGCTGCGCAAGCTGTCGGGCGCGATCTCCAAATCGAAGACGATCGCCATCTTCATCAACCAGATCCGGGAAAAGGTCGGCGTCATGTTCGGCAATCCGGAAACGACCACGGGCGGCCGGGCGCTCAAGTTTTACTCGACGATTCGCCTGGAAGTGCGCCGCGCGGAAGCGCTCAAGCAGGGCAACGAACTGGTCGGCAACCGGACGAAGATCAAGGTGGTCAAGAACAAGGTGGCGCCTCCGTTCAAATCGGTCGATGTCGACATCATGTTTGGGGAAGGCATTTCACGGGAAGGTACGATCATCGACATGGCCACCGAACTGGACATCATCGTCAAAAGCGGAGCCTGGTATTCGTTTGAGGGCGAACGTCTCGGCCAGGGCCGCGAGAATGCGAAGCAGTTTTTGAAAGACAATCCGCAGATTGCGGAGAGGATCGAACAGAAGGTGCGGGAAGCGTATCAGGTTGGAGGCCCGTTTGCTGTAACTGCCGCCGACAGTTTTGCCGATGAGGAAGAGGAGTTTTTTGATGAATGAGGCCGGAACGCATCATTACGGCGATTGAACGGCAGAAGGCTCATCCGGACCGGGTGAGCCTTTTTGTGAATGGCGAGTTTGCGCTGGGCATGCGGCGGGAGTTGGTCTACCGTCTGCAGCTTCGCGTCGGTCTCCCGGTAACGGAGGCAGATCTGGCGGAGTGGGAAAGGGAAGAAACGCGGTTGCATGCGTGCGATCTGGCGGCCAAGTACCTGGCCCAGCGGTCCCGCAGCAGCCAACAGGTGCTTGCTTACCTCAAGCGAAAAGAGATACCGCCTGAGATCGCGGAAGCGGCCGTCCGCTATCTCGAATCGCTCGGCTATCTGGACGATGAACGATTCGCTGCCGATTTTGTGTACAACCGGATCCGCTCGAAGCCGCGGGGTAGGCGGATGATCTGCTGGGAACTGCAGCAAACGGGTGTATCCGGCGATACGATCGAACGGGCGTTGGCTGCCTATGAGGATGAGACGGAGGCGGCTAGACGCCTGATCGAGCGAAAAAAGTTTGCGAAAACGGGCGGCGATCCGGCGAACGAACGGGAAATCGCGCAGAAAATCGCCCGTTATCTGGCCGGCAAGGGGTTTTCCAACGACACGATCCGTTCCATCCTTCGCGAATTACGGAAAAAATAACGTCGATTCGCCTTCCCAGTCGCTCCCAAATCCCTTTTCTTGACAATGATTTACACTAAGGCTAAAATTGAGATGCGTATGAACAGCTTCAATGGTCTTTGCGTAAATCGCATTGTATGATACCGATTTGCTTGCCCTTGACCGGGCAAGGCTGCGTCCATGGCTCAGGGTTTCCCAATCTGAGCTGGGAGGCTTGAAGCATGTCACCAATGATGTTTGTGATTGCTGTGATTGCGCTTGTTTTAGGGGTCGGCGCAGGCTATCTGTGGCGGCGCAACGTTGCCGAAGGTAAGATTGCGGCAGCCGAATTGCGGGCCTCGCAGATTCTGGAAGAAGCGAACAAGGAAGCGGAAAGAAGGAAAAAAGAGGCGATCCTGGAAGCGAAAGAGGAAGTTCACAAATTGCGGACGGACGCGGAGAAGGACATTCGCGAACGCCGCACCGAAATTCAGCGGCTGGAACGCCGGTTGCTGCAAAAAGAAGAGACGCTAGACCGCAAGACGGAAGCGATCGAAAAGCGCGCTGAATCGCTGTCCAATCTGGAACGCCTCGTGGATGAGCAACGGCAAAAAGTGGATGAGTTGTACCAACGACAGGTGGCTGAACTGGAGAGAATCTCCGGACTCACGCAGGAGGAAGCGAAATCGATTCTGCTGGCGAATGTGGAAGCGGAATGCCGGCATGAAGCTGCCATCTTGATGAAGGAGATTGAGCAGCAAGCGCGGGATGAGGCGGAAAAGAAAGCGAAGGAAATCATCGCTACCGCGATCCAGCGTTGTGCAGCTGATCATGTTGCAGAAACGACAGTTTCGGTTGTATCTCTGCCAAATGATGAAATGAAAGGCAGGATCATCGGCCGCGAGGGGCGCAACATTCGGGCCCTGGAGACATTGACTGGAATTGATCTGATCATTGATGATACGCCGGAAGCTGTCATTTTGTCGGGATTTGACCCGATTCGGCGGGAAGTCGCTCGCGTGGCTCTTGAAAAACTGGTGGCGGACGGACGCATCCATCCGGCCCGGATTGAAGAAATGGTGGAAAAAGCGCGTCGCGAAATCGATGATCGAATTCGCGAAGAGGGTGAACAGGCGACATTCGAAACGGGTGTCAGCGGCATTCACCCGGATCTGGTGAAAATTCTCGGCCGTTTGAAGTTTCGGACTAGCTATGGCCAAAACGTGTTGAAACACTCGATTGAAGTGGCTCATTTGGCGGGCCTGATGGCTGCCGAGCTGGGACTCGACGTCAACCTGGCGCGGCGCGGCGGTCTGCTGCATGACGTAGGAAAAGCGATCACGCATGAAGTGGAAGGTTCGCACGTCGAAATCGGCGTCGACCTGGCCAAGAAATACAAGGAACATCCGATTGTGATCAATTCGATCGGCGCTCATCACGGAGATATCGAATTCACCTCGCCGATTTCGGTGATTGTGGCGGCAGCCGATGCGATTTCCGCCGCAAGACCGGGAGCGCGCCGGGAAACGCTCGATATTTACCTGAAGCGTCTTGAGAAATTGGAAGAAATCGCCGAATCGTTTGAAGGCGTTGAAAAATCGTATGCGATCCAGGCGGGTCGCGAAATTCGAATCATTGTGAAACCCGAGCTCATCGACGACGCAGAATCGGTACGCGTCGCTAAGGAGATTTCCAAGAAGATTGAACAAGAACTGGATTATCCTGGGCAAATCAAAGTGACCGTCATTCGTGAGACCAGAGCCGTCGAATACGCAAAGTAGAGTAGCCGCAAGGCTACTTTATTTTTTTTGCTTTCAATTCTCTGCAGGAATTTCCCGACAAACAGCGAAATACCTATCGGGAATGGCGGAAGCCGCCATTACTCCCGAATGTTGCAGACTGGAAAGTAGTGGATGAAATGCATGTTCGTAGACATGAATCGGCTGCCGCCCATTTGCTGGTGTCGATGCTGATTCGCTATCCGGAAGTGGCTTCTGTGCGGTATGAGCCGGACAGCCAGTCGCTGATTTTTTCGTTTTTTCTGCAGGGGAACCTGGATGGCGGGAAACGGGAAGCCTGCACGCAAGACCTGATCGCGCATTTTGCGGCTTGTGCCGAGCTGGATCGCGATTTTTCGCCGATCGGGAAATTGCAGTTTACTCCTTTGGAGGACATCACGCTGCTCACCTATCAACAATCGATTCAGCGGATTTGCGCGGGTGAAATTTGCCTGCTGACGTCCGTGTTGCGAAACCATTTTGCCAACGAGGTGGCGCTCGAACCGCTGTTGGTGGATGACGATATGAAAGACGTGCAGGACGAGCTCATCGACCGCCTGCTCGGTCATCGCGACATTTTGGTGGAAGACAGGCCGATCATCGCGTACCGGGAAGGCGGCAAGGTGTTCGTGTACAACAGGTAGCCGCGCCGGCGTTCGCAGTTTGTGGTATGATGAAAGAAATTCCGGCAAATCGTTAGGAGAGTGCGGTGTGAGAATTTTGTTTCTCGGAGATATCGTCGGGCAGCCGGGGCGTTCGATCGTCGCCGCCCGATTGCCCGGATTGCTGGAACAATACCGCCCTGACCTGATCATCGCGAACGCGGAAAATGTGGCCAACGGCCGCGGAATTACGCCGAAGCTGGCGGAGCAGTTGTTTGATGCGCAGATCGATATTTTGACGATGGGCAACCACGTTTGGGACAACCGGGAGATTTTCGGGTACATTGAGCATGACAGGCGGATCGTGCGGCCGGCCAATTTTCCGCCGGGGGTTCCCGGCATCGGCTATACACTGGTGAAGATCGGGGTGCTGCAAGTGGCGGTCGTCAATCTGATCGGACGGGTGTTTATGGGGGATTACGATTCTCCGTTTGCCGCGATCGACCGCATTTTGGCGGAGATTGAACCGCGAACGAAACATGTGTTTGTCGATTTCCATGCGGAGGCGACCTCGGAAAAATTGGCGTTCGCCCATTACGTCGATGGACGCGTCTCGGCCGTGATCGGTACGCATACGCATGTGCAGACGGCGGATGAACAGATTTTGCCGGGCGGCACTGCCTATTTGACGGATGTCGGGATGTGCGGCCCTGTCAACGGCATCATCGGCATCAAAAAGGAGCAGGTGCTGCAGCGGTTTCTCACCCAGATGCCGGTCCGGTTTGATGTGGAAACGGGGCCTGCCATGCTGAACGCGGTCGTGGTTGATCTCACTGACAAAGGGACGGCCTCTTCCGTCACCCGCATTTCGTTAAGGTAGTTTCATTTTGTAACGGTGGTACACGCAAATTTTTAGAAAATTTGCAACCGGAAGGAAGGAATTTTCTGTTAGAGTGCGAATATAGTAAAAGTGAGTCGCAGAAAATTTCTCACTCCTGGAGGTCCATGTCTATGGAAGTATTAAAAGTTTCAGCAAAGTCCAACCCTAACTCTGTGGCCGGCGCACTTGCAGGCGTACTCCGCGAACGGGGGGCCGCCGAACTTCAGGCGATCGGGGCAGGCGCGCTCAACCAGGCAATCAAAGCAGTGGCAATTGCACGAGGATTCGTGGCGCCCAGCGGAGTCGACCTGATCTGCATTCCGGCATTCACCGACATTCAGATTGACGGAGAAGAGCGGACTGCGATTAAACTGATTGTCGAGCCGAGATAAAGCGATGATTGCGTTTGTCCATATTTTTCACGGCCTGTTTACGCGTCTGTAAACAGGACTTTCTTGTTTTTTTGGGAGGGTGTTGCGGATGACAGGAAAACCGTTTCTGATCGACGCGCACGCCGATATTTTGTATCGCATGGAGACGGAGCATCTGCAGTTTGGGGATGCCGGTTCGCCGTTGCATCTGAGCTATCCGAAAATTTTGCAGGCGGGGATCGATCTGCAATTTTTTGCGCTGTATGTCGATCCGCCGTATACGCCGCAGGAACATTTGGCGAAACTCATCTGCTACATTGACACGTTTCGGACGCAAGTATGCCGGGAAGACCGGATGCTCCCCGTTTTGACATATGCCGATATCGAACGGAACAGGAGGGCGGGCAAAAAATCGGCGCTGCTCTCGATTGAAGGCGGCGAGTTTCTGACAGACGATCTGCGCCCGTTGCGGGTGCTTTATTCTCTCGGCGTGCGGGCGATGGGTCTGACCTGGAATCACAAGAACGCGCTCGCATACGGCGTCGGCGAGCCGGAGGACGGGGGCTTGACCCCGTTCGGCCGGGAAGTGGTGCGGGAGATGAACCGGCTCGGGATGCTGATCGATGTGTCCCATTTGGCGCCAAGAGGCGTGCAGGATGTGCTGGAGATCACGCAGGCGCCGATCATCGCCTCCCATTCGAATGCGAAAGCGGTGTATGCCCATCGGCGGAATCTGGATGATGAGCAGATCAAGGCGATCATTCGCAACGGCGGTGTGATCGGGGTGACGTTTGTGCCCTATTTTATCGGCAAGGAACCGGTGGGAATCGCCGATTTGCTGCGACACATCGACCACATCCTGGCGCTTGGCGGGGAGGATCACGTCGGGTTGGGATCCGATTTTGACGGAATTCCGCGGACGATGGTCGATCTGCGTTCCGGCGCCGATTATCCAAAATTGCTGGCGGCGCTCGACAAGGAATACGGGCCAGCGATTGCAGCCAAACTATGCGGCGAAAATTTCTTGCGCGTGCTGAAAGCTGTGTTGAAGCAGGAGGATCAAAATGAACGGGCGGTATGATTTGCATGCACATACGACTGCATCGGACGGCACGTTCACGCCGCGAGAGCTGGTGGAACACGCCAGGCGGCGCGGATTGGCCGGGGTGGGAATCACGGACCACGATTCAACGGACGGGATTGCGGAAGCGATCGAGACCGGGAAACGGTTGCACGTCGATGTGGTTCCCGGTGTGGAGATCAACGCGGAATATGAAGGAAAAGAGGTGCACGTGCTGGGCTATTATTTTGACCTGGATTCCGGGTCGCTGCAGGATTTGTTTCGCAAGTTGCGAAACGAGCGGATCAATCGGATGGAGCGGATTTTGCAAAAGCTCGATGAACTCGGCATCCCGATTGAACGGGACGAGGTGCTGGCGGAGGCGGGCGGGGGAGCGGTCGG
This sequence comes from Effusibacillus pohliae DSM 22757, assembly GCF_000376225.1. NCBI lineage: Bacteria > Bacillati > Bacillota > Bacilli > Caryophanales > Alicyclobacillaceae > Effusibacillus > Effusibacillus pohliae. Next base: position 163,466 of record NZ_AQXL01000134.1, on the reverse strand, counting down.
CCGACCCCATATTGCGCGTGTGCTGATGAAAAAGGGGGTTGTGCAAGACATTCGCGGTGCGTTTGACCACTATTTGGGCAAAGGCGCGCCAGCCTATGTGGAACGTTGCAAGCTGTCGCCGCAAGAGGCGATCCGCGCGATTCGGGACGCGGGTGGCGTGCCTGTGCTGGCTCATCCGGGACTGGTGGGAAAGGACGCTTTGATCGAAGAGTTGATTCCGGCAGGACTCTTGGGAATTGAAGCATCGCATCCGGACCATCCGACAGACGTCCGGCAGCGCTATACCAAACTGGCCAATGAGCTCGGGCTGATCGCGACTGGCGGATCCGATTTTCACGGCGCGGGTGCCGAGCATCGCGGTGAGCTTGGCACCGTCACGGTCAACCGATCGGTTGTGCAGCAGCTTCGGGAAAAATCGGGGGTGTTTTAACCGAGCCGTTTCCGGCATATACTGGGGTAGGCAGATCATCCAATCATCCTGGTCTGGAGGGGGGACTTCTCCTTGGATATGCATGAAGCTGACAGGGTAGAGGAGAAGATCCGCGAACTGGAGAAGAAAATTTCCCAACTGCGAGCCGGCCGGCGCATCCTGATGAACCTTTTGGAGCAATCGACACATGAGAAACTCCGGCAGATTGTCCGGTTGGAAAAGGAGAATCAACTGCTTCGGAAGCAAAACCGGAAATATGCGACGCAACTGTTGCTGCTGAGAACGGGAGTCAAGCAGCAACACTCGGAAGTTGATGAGGTTTCAGATCCCTTCGCGTAGAGGGGATTTTTTCTTTGCAAAGATAAAATTCTAAGAAACTAAGATAGCGGGAGACCGCTGGCTCTTTTCCGAGGAAATTAGATTTTTCGCCGGATTTCGATTTTTTATCGGATTTTCGCTCGTTTTCTGTCGAATCAAGGAGGATGAATCGGATGCGTGTACGGATTCTGGGTGAAAATTCGCCGTTCCCTGCACCGGGCGGCGCGAGCACGCGTGCAAAAGCTCTGCCTGATCCACATTTATCCCGGTTATGACCAGGAACCCAAACGGGAGGCGGCGACAGCGTTCGCCGGTGAGATCCTCGTGGCCGAAAAGGGAATGGTGCTGGAAGTATAGGGACGGGTCTGCTGTTGGCGATGATGGTCGCGTGGATGGTTGTGGGGTGTTTTTTATGGTCCGCAGTCGCCTGCGGACCGCCGCAACAAGCTGCCAGTTACGTGTCGAGGCCGTCTTTTTCGTGCATTTGCCGCTTCAATGACTTGTGAGTGAAGTCCCATTTTCGGTACTGGCCCTTTTGCGACTTTTTCTCTCGCGCACGCGGCATCCCGAGAGGTTTGTACAGTTCGGTGGTGAATTCTTCCCGCGAAAAGTCCATTTTGTTCCGGAAGATGTTCTTATGGTTTGGCACACCATTTCCCACCTTTCCACTGTACTCATTCGTTAGGATGCCCCGCACGCCAAATCTTATTTGGATCCGTGACAATCGAAATGCCGTGCAGGCGGAGGCTGCTTTCACGCCACTCCCGAGGGATTCTTTATTGGAGCGGCTTTTATTTTGGGCGGTTCGGCAAGTACCCAAATGTTGCTTCCGGCATAGGATATACGGACAGATGACCCAGGGCATCTGCGGAGGTGCAGGGAACATCGGGTGCAACCGATGGCTTGCACGCGAGCAGCCATCAAAAGCGGCCCGTCGGATTCAGCGCTTTGATGGAGACCCGAAACAACCTGAAGAGGAGGTAGCTGCATGGCACACTTTGACAAGGACGTCCGTTGCCGGGAAATCTATACGCTGGCAGTCTGCGGCAAAGGCAGCAAGTATTCGCAGACAACCTACACGATCCGTCCTGCCAACCGGCCATCCACCATCGGCGGATGCTGGGTGATGAACCATTCATGCAGTGCGGAAATGGTCGGGGACTTTGTGGAAGTCCACGGCCGGTTCGATGTGAACGTATGGTACTCCTACAATGGAAACACCGATACGGGAGTGGCAAAGGATACGGTTTCGTATGTGCAACAGATCCCGCTGCGCGAACTGGATCCGTACTGCAGCCGGGAAGGCATGCAAGTATCGGTGAAAGTGCTGCAACAACCGAACTGCCTGGATGCAACGATCGTCGACGGCGGCAATGAGATTCTCGTTCGCATTGAAAAAGAACTGGCCGTCGAAGTGATGGGCAAAACCAAGCTGTTCGTGCTGGTTTCCGACCAGCCGGAGAAAGACGACGAAGAACCGTTGGAAGACGACATCTTCGAGGAAGAAGAATTCGAAGATTGACGGCGACGCTCCAATGCGTCGCCCGTTTTTTCCCCTGGGGCCGCTGTGCCCTTTTTTTCTGCATCTCTTGCCGTTATGTCGGAAAGGGGAGGAGAGACAAATGCTTGGCAGCGGATTGATCGGGATCCTCATGCAGGGCAATCGGCAGATCCGCGTACCAAAACGTTGGCTGGTTCGGTTCGCATGGTCGGCGGGAGAGCGGATCCGCCTTACAGCCGGTCAAAAATCTCTCGGCGCAACGGTGCGCGGCCATGACCTGGATCACGTGTCCGTATCGCAGGATATCGTGCGTGACTTAAGGCTGCCGGATGGACCGATCACATGGAAAGCGAACCGGAGCGGGATCCGGTTTGGACCGTTTGTCGCCGTTTATTCCCGGTATACGGGGAGCCGGGAAAAACCATTCGGCACCATCACCCGTTTGCTGCAAGATATGACAAGCATCGCGAGAGAATTGCACATTCCGCTGTATATTACGCCGATCGGAGGTTTGGACCGGGAACGGAGAACGGTGGCCGGCTGGAGTTATGACGAACGTTCCGCCACCTGGAGAGAAGGGGAATATCCGTGGCCGGACGTATGCATGAAAAAAACGATTTTGCTGCCTCCCGAGTTGAAATCGGTGGCGAAACAGGAGTTTCACCAGCTGCAGGTGTCGGGAGTTAAAATGTTCTATCGGCCGCTCGAAAGCAAGCTGGCCGTGCACCGGATGCTGGCCAAAGATCCGGCGATTGCTCCCTATCTTCCACAGACCCGAAAACTCCGTTCTGCACGAGACGTTTTCGATATGCTGCAGTCTTTCCCGGTGCTGTATCTGAAGCCTGCGCAGGGAACGCAAGGCAGAGACGTGTACCGCGTCAGCCGTCACCCGGAAGCGGGAAAAGTGAGGATGCAGATTCAGCAAGCGGGCGGGACGCGGCGAGTGATCGTGAATCTGGCGGCACAGCAAGCCTGGTTTTATAAAACATTTGTTGTGCAGCGCGAGTTTCTGGTCCAGCAGGGGATTGAACTGATCGGGGACGGGATGGGGCGGGCGGCCGATTTTCGCTGGCTGATTCAAAGGGATGGCAACGGCCGCTGGCAAGTGACCGCCAGAGTGGCTCGACTCGGTCAAAAAGGCAGCGTGACAAGCAATGTTTCGACCGGTGCCGACGTGTTTGAAAGCAGCGATTTGCTCAGGCGGGCGGGGTTTGCCCCAGCCAGGGTGCGGGCGTTGATCGGAGAGATGGATCGGTTGGCGTTGCAGATCGCCAAACGGATCGAACGGCGCAAAGGAGAGATGGGGGAACTGGGCATCGATTTTGCCGTCGATCGCGGCGGACGCCCCTGGTTGATTGAGGTCAATCCGAATCCGGGCCGCCGCATGCTGAAGATTTTGGATCCGGCAATACGAGCGCTGTCACTGCGCAGAGCTCTTGAATATGCTAGGTATACGGCCGGCTTCCGCGACGGTTCGGCATCAGACTGAAAGTTTGGACGGCAAGGAGGGAAGATGTGGATTGAAAACCATACCGATCACGGTCACATCTGTTTCCTCTGAGCATAGAGGGTATCTGTTTCTCTCCAAGACAGTATGCAACCAGCTCGGGATCAGGCCGGGACAGCACGAAATCCAGTGCGGCGGCGTCCACCTCTCGGTGCGTGTCGCGTATCCGATGCATGAGAATTCCTCAATTTGTACGTTTTCGCCTGATGTGATAGAGTCGCTTGCATTGCTTGAGGACAGCAGGTTGTTTCTTTATAAAACGGGAGAGATGTTGCGAATCGGCCCCGTCTTTGCGATTTTTGCCAATGTCCGGGTGAAAAACGGGGAGATCGCCGGTCAACAGGGGCCGATTTTTGAACATCTGCTGTCACTTGCGACAGAAGAGCGGATGTTCGCTTATGTGTTCGGGCCGCAGGATGTAACGTCAAACAAGTTGCAAGGCTATATCTTGCACAAGGCGAACGGCAGGCGCCAGTGGGATTTGCGCAGCGTGCCGTTTCCGGATGTCGTGTATGACCAGATCATCACGCGAAAATTCGAAAATCGCCCAGATGTCAAGGCGGTGAAACAGCAGTTGCTGAAGCGATTGGGGGCCGCCTATTTCAATCCTGGATTCTTTGACAAAGCGCAAGTGCATCAGTGGTTGTCGGCGAGAGATGAGACAAAAGGCTACTTGCCGGCAACGATCCTGCATGAGGACGTGAAACGGACGGCCGTTTTTCTGGAACGTTACAATCCCGTTTACCTGAAACCGATCAACGGATCGAAGGGAATCGGAATCATTAAGTTGATGCGTCTGGCAGACGGCCATTTTTTCTACCAAATCAAGGGCAAACAAGGCATTCCGGTGCAAGGGGTGCAAAAGTCACCGGCCGAAGTATTGCGAAAGCTGCAGCCGCGTATGAAAAAACGGGCTTTTCTGGCGCAGGAAGGTTTGCAGTTGAAAACGTACCAGGGACGGCCGTTTGATATTCGAGTTTTGGTGCAAAAGGATGAGACCGGTGCCTGGAAGCGCACGAAGATGTTCTGCCGGATTGCGCAGGCAGGCGACATCACCTCGAACTTGAGCACCGGCGGCGACGCGTTGGCAGTTGCCAAGGTGTTGCGAGAGATCTATCCGAACCCGGAACAAACCAGACGGATCCTGCGGAAGATCCGCAAGCTGGTCGGCACCGTACCGACGGTGCTGGAGGAGGTATCCGGCCAACAGTACGGGGAAATCGGGCTCGATATCGGGATTGATACAAAAGGATGGGTGTGGATTATTGAAGTGAATTCCAAACCGTGGAAAAAACCGTTCACCGAACAAGGATCGATGAAACTTGTGTTGCAATCATTCCGCCGGCCTCTGCTTTACGGAAAATATCTGGCTGGGATTACCTAATCGATCGGAGAAAGGAGACGGACGATGGGATACCTGCTTCTGCACGCTGGGCAACCGACAGCCAAACGCTTATTGAGACGGATCCCAGAATTTGACGGGGTGGTAGGTATGGGTCCAATCACCAGCCATGACCGGGTAATTCGCTGGGGAAACACATCAGGCAGCGATTTGGAACCGGAACAGGTGCTCAATCCGAAGGCAGCGATTCTTGCGACCCGTTCCCGCAGTGAAATGTTGTCGATTCTCCGGCTGAATGGAGTCCGCTGTCCATATTCGGAGGAACAGGAAAAAGAACGCTCCATCTCCATCATCCGCCACTACCGCGTCCCCGTGTTTAATATGCGGGCGCTGGCGTTGTTTCGTTCAGACAGCAAGCTGATTTGGTTGGACCGCCGGATCAACCAGATCAGTGAACGGTTTCGGGAAGTTCGGCCGGATGAGGATAAGGTGGCAACGCGCATCAGCCGCCTGGCAATCCGGGCCGTTCACGCCTTGGGATTGGATTTTGGATTGGTAAGTCTCGGTCTTACGAGCAAGGGATTCTCGTATGTGCTCGATGTGTGGCCGGCGCCAGTACTGAAAGACCGGTTATTGGATTTATATGAAGCAGCGATCCGTGATTGGATGAGGGCAGAGGAGTCGCCCGACACTCCTTCTTTTTTGATGGGAACCGACTTGGAATTTATGTTGCGAAACCCCGAGGGCAGGCTGGTAGTCGCGTCAAAATACCTGCCGCGTAGCGGCAAAGTCGGCTGTGACGCGCTGAGCATCCGGCGGGCGGGAACCCGCTTTCCGTTGGCCGAGATCCGGCCGGATCCCAGTTCGTCCCCGTTGCGGCTGGTGAAAAATATTGAAGACACATTGCTGGAAGCAAAACGGATGATTCCCCGCCAACTGCATTGGCTGGCCGGTTCCATGCCGCTTCGCAATTATGGCATCGGCGGACATATCCATTTTTCCAACCTTCCTCTATCGAGTCAGCTGGTCAAGGCGCTGGACAATTATTTGGCATTGCCGGTGATGATGCTGGAAGATACGTCCGCTTCCTCCCGCCGCCGGCCGAAATACGGATTTCTCGGCGATGTCCGGTTAAAGTCGCACGGTGGGTGGGAATACCGAACGTTAGGCAGTTGGTTGATCTCTCCCGACATCGCGAAGGCAGTCGTTTGTCTGGCGTATCTGGTGGCGAATCATTATCGCCAGCTGAAACGGGCTCCGTTTTTGTCCCCCGAACTGCAACGGGCTTTTTACCTTGGGGATAAACGGATGCTGCGGCCATATTTTGAGGAAATCTGGGGCGACATCCAGCAGACCGGCACCTATGAGCGGTACAAGGAGGAACTTGATCTGATTGCTGACATGGTTCGCAACGAAGAGTCGTGGGACGAATTGGCCGATATCAGGCGGGCGTGGGGAATTCGCTACCCGAGACCGACAAGAACCGGAAAGCTGGTTCGCACATAGTATGCTGATGGGGTCTTATGAAAGGATGAAACTGCATGATTGTTGGGATTCTGACCGCCAAAATACTCGACCGGGCCAGCTTACGCGATATGATCCGCATGGGAAAACGCCTTCGAATTCCCGTCTACGTACTGCCGATCGAGGGAATCGACCTGGAGAGGCAAACCTGCTGGGGATTGAAGTGGAACGGAAGTTGGGAAAAAGCAGCCTGTCCGCTGCCCACCGTCATCTACAACCGGATACTTGCCCGCAGAGTTGAACAGAGTCCCGATGTAAAGCGATTGATGGGCGATCTCGAGGAGCTCGGGATCCCAATTTTTAATCCGGGTTATTTTGATAAAGGTGAACTGTACCGCATCGTCGGCCATCATCCGGAGACGCGCCATCTGTTGCCGGAGACGCAAGACCTGCAATCTCCTGCCGATTTAAAGCAAATGTTGGAATTGCACCGGCAATTGTACGTAAAACCGGTGCAAAGTTACGGCGGAAAAGGGATCTTGCGGATCGACCAGACAGAGAACGGAGTGCTGATCAATTCACATGTGAAAGGCAGACCTAACATCCGATACGCGAGCATTCGCGATCTGTATTTCACATTAACCCGCAACCGCCGATATAAAAAATACGTATTGCAGCGCAGCGTTTCGCTGGCAAAAGTAGACGGACATGTGTACGACCTGCGGGTACTGGTGCAAAAAAACCGACGCGGCGAATGGTCCGTTACCGGCGTCGGTGCGCGAGTCGCCCCGGAGTCTGGAATCGTCACCCACGTGCCGAACGGTGGCACCATCCGGAACGCGCAGGAAGCGCTGCTGGCAAGCTTTAACGGAAAAGGTATTCGGATATTGCAAGATGTGAAACAGAGCGTACTGAAACTGGCGAGCGTAATCGAGGAGGAAACGCCGGGCATACTAGGCGAAATGTCGATGGATATCGGCGTCGATGAATCCGGCAAACCGTGGTTTTTTGAAGCGAACGCGAAGCCGGGAAAATTTGACGAACCGGAGATTCGCCGGTTGTCCATGCAGAGGTTGCTCGAGTTTTGCGTCTACCTGGCGACCCACAAATCACTGGTCCGTAGCCAAAAGTAAAAGACCCTCTCATCTCCGAGATGCGCCATTGTCCATACGGAACCGCCCGACGATCCCCTGTCGCTGCCTGCCAGCATGACGGCAATGAAACTGATACGAAGGGGCGATCATTTGCCAAGTGGCGGCACAGAAAAAACGCCATCCGCATAATGCGAATGGCTCACCAATGATTTGGACAATCTTCCCGGCGCAAATAGCTGGCAAGTGTCTGGCCAACGAGTTATTGAGTGTCCGGATCCGGCTTTTCTGACGGTGTTACCTCCGTTTGTTCGGCGGTGTTGTTCACCTGCCAGGCAGCCTGATCGCCGAAGTAAGCGTTTGTCAGTTCTTCCGAAACTTCAAGCTCCTGCCTGTTTGCCGCCATTCTCGCCCAAATGTTTTTCAGCAGTTTGGAGGCTCGCATCCTTATCACCTTCCTGCCGGTGTGTAACCATTTTATTCGGTAGTATGGGCAAAAACTGTTTGCTTTATTGAAAGAATTGATCTGCGGCCTGTTTCTGTGGTATACTCGACATGCCCCCGTAATGAGACGGGGTTTTTTTCTGCTGGAAACAATGGATTTGAGCGATAGATCATGCTGATTCGATCTTGTAGGGAAGGAGTGTCGACGATGAGCGACCTTTTGCAACTGGAAGATTTCACGCAAGCGGAAGGCGAGATGCACCGGCCGACGCTGGTCGAGCGGAAAAGTGTCGATTACCGGGCGATCGCAAAAAATGTCGGCCGCATAGGCGTTGGCAAGAAGTATCACATTAAGACGTACGGCTGCCAGATGAACGAACACGATACGGAAATCATGGCCGGCATGCTGGAGGAGATGGGGTACACTGCCGCTTCCAATCTGGAAGAGGCCGATTTTATCCTGTTCAATACGTGTGCGGTGCGGGAAAATGCGGAGGACAAAGTGTTTGGCGAAATCGGCCGCATCAAACCGCTGAAAAACCGCAATCCGGAACTGATTCTCGGTTTGTGCGGATGCATGGCGCAGGAGGAAGTCGTGCAGCAGATGGTGGCCAAAACGTATCCGTGGGTGGATATTGTGTTCGGGACACACAACCTGCACCGGTTGCCGGAATTGATCGACCGGGCGCGGCATTCGCAGGAGACGATTTTTGAAGTGTGGGACAAGGCGGGCGATGTGGTTGAGAACCTGCCGAAACTGCGGAAGGAAGGCATCAAGGCGTGGGTGAACATCCAGTACGGCTGCAACAAGTTCTGTACGTACTGTATCGTGCCGTATACCCGCGGACGGGAGCGCAGCCGCTTGCTGGAAGACGTTGTGGCGGAAGTGAAAGAATTGGCGGCGCAAGGGTTTAAAGAAATTACGCTGCTCGGGCAAAATGTGAATGACTATGGAATCGATCTGAAAGCATACGATTTTGCCGACCTGCTGGCCGCCTGCAACGAGGTGGCGGGTATTGAGCGGATTCGCTTTACAACGTCGAACCCGTGGAATTTCACCGACAAACTGATCGCCACGATCGCCCGCTGCGACAAGGTGGTGGAACATATCCACCTGCCGGTGCAGTCGGGCAACAACACGATTTTACGCCGGATGAACCGCGGCTATACGCGTGAATTCTATCTGGATCTGGTAAAACGCATCCGGCAAGCGATTCCCAACGTGTCCTTGACAACCGATATCATTGTCGGGTTCCCCGGCGAGACGGAGGAGCAGTTCGAAGATACGCTCAGCCTGGTGGAAGAAGTGCGGTTTGACGGCGCATTCACCTTTATCTATTCACCGCGCGCGGGCACGCCGGCAACCCGCTTCAAACAACAGGTGTCGGAAGCGGACCAGAAGCGCCGCCTGCAGCGGCTGATCGAGCTGCAAAACCGGATTTCGCGCGAAATCAACGACGCGATGAAAGGAGAAACGGTCGAAGTGCTGGTGGAAGGCGAATCGAAAACGAACGCCGAGTTTCTACAAGGCCGCACGCGGACCAATAAAATCGTGCTGTTCCAGGGGCCGAAACACCTGATTGGCCAGCTTGCGCAGGTGACGGTGACCGAGCCGCAAACCTTTTATCTGAAAGGCAAATTGGTAACGTCAGGCGAGGAGATGGCTGTGTAAATACAGGCGAAAACGGAGCACGGAGAACCCGTGCTCTTTTTTGATCATGGATGATCAACTCAGCGTTTGCCAGTTCATGCTATAATAGGGACAAGTTTGGGTATCGGAGGATGTCATGGCACGGTATACACCTATGATCGAACAATATCTCTCGATCAAGCGGCAGGCGGGGGACGCGTTGCTGTTTTTCCGGTTGGGAGATTTTTACGAAATGTTTTTTGACGATGCGGTGACCGCCGCCAAGGAACTGGAGATTACGTTGACCGGCCGGGACGGCGGAGCCGACGAGCGGATTCCGATGTGTGGTGTCCCTTATCATTCGGCCGAATCTTACATCCAGCGGTTGATTGAAAAAGGGTACAAAGTAGCGATTTGCGAACAGGTGGAAGATCCGAGCCAAGCGAAAGGGATCGTCCGGCGGGAGATCGTGCGGGTGGTGACGCCAGGAACGATCATGGACGGCAAATCGGTGCAGGAAAAAAGCAACAATTACATAGCCGCGGCCGTACAGACGGGGGAGCGCACCGGCCTGGCGTTTTGCGATGTGACGACCGGCGAATTTTTTGTTTGCGAATCGGCGGATGGGTCGTTCTGGGACGATCTCCAACAGTTTCAGCCGGCGGAAATATTGCTGCCTGCCGGAGAAGGGCACGCAGCGCTGGCGGAACAAATCCGCGAACGGTTCGGCTGCGCCATCACAGGCGGCGAGCCCGGCTCCCAATCCGAATCGCGGGCGGCGTCACGATTGTTGGAGCATTTTCAACTGAGATCGCTGGAATCGATCGGGCTGGCCGACGCCACGGCAGCGGTGATGGCGGCCGGTATGCTGCTCGCTTATTTGGAAAGCACGCAAAAACGCAGCCTGCATCATCTCAAAAAGCCGCTCTTGTTAACCCGTGATTCGCATCTGGTGATCGACGCTTTTTCCCGCCGCAATCTGGAACTGACGGAAACGATCCGCGAGAAAAACAGATACGGATCGCTGCTGTGGCTGTTGGACAAGACAGTGACCGCGATGGGCGGGCGGCTGCTGAAAAAATGGGTGGAGCGTCCATTGGCCGTCCGCGCCGACATCGAGCTGCGGCTGCAAGCGGTGGAAGAATTGGTGGAAGAACTGCTGCTGCGGGAAGATTTGCGGCAGATGCTGCAAGAGGTATATGATTTGGAGCGCTTGATGGGCCGTGTCGCGTACGGCTCGGCGAACGGCCGCGATCTGCTGGCGATCGCGTCGTCCTTGGCGGTGTTGCCGGAGTTACGCCGCCGGCTGCTGCAGTGCGAGAGTCCGCTATTGCAGGAGATCGGGCGGCAAATCGAAGAGATGCATGCGATCGTCGACCTCATCGGGCGTGCGATCGTCGAAGAACCGCCGGTCGGGATTCGCGACGGCGGGCTGATTCGGGACGGGTTTGACGAGCATCTGGACCGGCTGAAACAGGCGAGCCGCGAAGGCAAACGGTGGATCGCCCAACTGGAACAAGCGGAACGGGAGAAGACCGGCATCAAATCACTGAAGGTCGGGTTCAACAAGGTGTTCGGGTATTACCTGGAAGTGACGAAGGCGAATGTGCATCTGGTGCCCGATTACTACGAACGAAAGCAGACGCTGGCGAACGGCGAACGCTATATCACGCCCGAATTGAAGGAAAAAGAATCGCTCATTCTGGAAGCGGAAGACAAGATGATCGACCTCGAATACGAGTTGTTCGTGCAGGTGCGCGATCAGGTGGCAGCTGTGCTGCCGAACATCCAACGGGCGGCGGAAAAGATCGCGCAGGTGGATGTGCTGCAATCGCTAGCAACCGTTGCCGTGGAACGAAGATATACAAAGCCGCTGATTACCGATTCAGACAGGCTGCGGATTGAAGAGGGCCGCCACCCGGTTGTGGAAGCGGTGCTGAAACACGAATCATTTGTGCCGAACGACACGCTGCTCGATTGCGGCGATCATCAGATCGCCCTGATCACCGGTCCGAACATGGCGGGTAAGAGCACCTATATGCGGCAGGTGGCGCTGATCGTCATCATGGCGCAAATGGGGTCATTCGTTCCGGCCAAAAAGGCGGAAATCGGCATTGTCGACCGGGTGTTTACGCGGATCGGCGCAGCGGATGACTTGGCGGCCGGGCAAAGCACGTTTATGGTGGAGATGGTGGAACTCGCCAACATCCTGCACCACGCAACCCGCCGTAGCCTGATCATTTTGGACGAAATCGGGCGTGGGACGAGCACGTTTGACGGGATTTCGATCGCCCAGGCGGTCATCGAATTTTTGCATCAGTCGCCGAAAATCGGGGCGAAAACCTTATTTGCCACTCACTATCACGAACTGACAGAACTGGCCGACCGTTTGCCAGGCGTCACCAATTATTCCACACACGTGCAGGAAAAAGGCGATTCGATCGTCTTTCTGCGCAAGATCATTCCGCAGCCGGCCGACCGCAGTTACGGAATCCAGGTGGCAAAATTGGCCGGTCTGCCGGAGCCGGTGTTGCAGCGGGCGAAAGAAATTTTGCATGTGCTGGAAAATCTGCCGTCCGGAAAACGGGAAGCTTCAGCGGCGCTGACGACTCCTGGCGCTGGAGCCGCTGATACCGCCGGTGATGTGGAGGCCCGTGAGTCTGCTCCTGCCGCGGAAGTCGCTGATACCGCCGGTGCTGCGTCTGCAGCCGAGTCTGCAACGGCCGGGGGCTCCTCTGCAACAGCTGGGGTGACTGCTGCCTCTTTCGCAACGCGCGGTTCGTCTCGGACGGAGAGCGCACAATTGTCTCTGTTCGACCTCAACACGCATCCGGTGGTGGACGAGTTACGCTCGCTCAACTTGCTGAATATGACGCCGATCGAAGCACTGACGACTTTGTACCGGCTGCAGCAGATGGTTGTGAAGGGATGATGAAAAGTGGCGAAAATCCGCGTGATGGACGACCAGCTCGCGAATAAGATTGCGGCCGGCGAAGTGGTGGAACGGCCCGCCTCGGTGGTCAAGGAATTGGTGGAAAACGCGCTCGATGCAGGCGCCACCGAGATCGATGTGGAACTGCAGCAAGGCGGACTGGAACTGATCCGCGTCACCGACAACGGATCCGGCATCGATCCGGACGATGTACCGCTTGCCTTCGAGCGGCACGCCACCTCCAAAATCCGGGAAGACAAAGACTTGTTCCGGATCAGCACGCTCGGCTTTCGCGGTGAGGCGCTGCCATCGATCGCTGCGGTCGCCCGCGTCGAACTGAAAACGCGAACGGAGAACGATACGGCGGGTACGTTTTTGCGAATCGAAGGCGGACGCCTGCAAGAAACGGGCGTGACCGCCGCCAGGAAAGGCACGGAACTGATTGTGCGCGACCTGTTTTTTAACACGCCGGCTCGGCTCAAATACCTGAAATCGATTCAAACGGAACTGGGGCATGCGACCGATTATATAGAGAAAATCGCATTGGCCCGCCCGGACGTCGCGTTCCGCCTGGCCCACAACGGCCGCCAACTGGTGCAAACAAGTGGCGACGGCAAGCTGATTCACGCCGTGGCAGCGATCTATGGCCGGGACATCGTGAAGCAAATGATGGAGGTCGACTGGAAAAATTACGATTACCGAATTACCGGACTGACCGGATATCCCGAGTTGAACCGGGCGAATCGGAACCATTGCGCGTTTTTTGTCAACGGCCGCTATATCAAAAGCTACCAGTTGTTTAACGCGGTGCAAGCTGCGTACCATACCCGCTTGCCGATCAACCGCTATCCCGTATGCGTGCTGCATCTCGAACTGGATCCGTCGCTGGTCGATGTGAACGTCCATCCGACCAAACTGGAAGTGCGGTTCTCGGAGGAGAAGGACGTTTTTTCCTGCATGCAGCAGGCTGTCGAGAGCGCCCTGCAAAGAGTTGCTTGTATACCCAAGGCGCTGCCAAGCAGACAACCCGGGGAAAAATCGGAACAGCCGGCATTCAGGTTTGATCACCCGATTCGGGTGCAATACGAGGCGCAAGCCGGGACTGCCCGGCCGGGGCCAACCGGGTTTGCCGGGCAACTTCGCGAACCGAATGAGCCAACCGCGGACGGAGAACAACCGGAGAAGATCCGGGAAACCGGCCATTCCGCCAAACTTCCCGATCGGCTTGAGGAAACCGGACTGCCCGGAAAACTGTCCCATCAGCAGCAAACCGGTTCTGCTGCGGAAAACATGCCGGAACGGGACGTCAGGCCAGCCGGCCGTAACAACAATCGTGCTTCATTGGAAGCGGCGATCGATCTGTACCGGGCTGAGCCGCAACCGCCTGCCAGGAAAGTTCCCCGCTTTCGGCCGATTGCGCAGGCGCTTGGCATGTATGTGATCGCCGAAAGTGAGGAAGGACTCTATATAATTGACCAGCACGCGGCGCACGAGAAAGTCCTGTATGAAAAGTTTCGCAACCGGCTGCGGGAGAAAGCAATCCGCCCGTTGCCGCTTTTGGTTCCGCTGACACTCAACCTGTCGCCTTCGGAAGCTGCAAAGCTGGAAACACAGCTGCCTTTGCTGGCTGAATATCTGATCGAAATCGAACCGTTCGGCGGCGGCTCGTTCCTGATCCGGTCGGTGCCGGATATCTGGGGAGGGCTCGATACAGGGCGGCTGACGCAGGAGGTGATCGACGAATTTTTGGCGGAGCGGCAGGTGAAAGATCCTCGTTCGCTGATCGAGGACAAACTGATCACAAAAGCCTGCAAGTCGGCGATCAAAGCCAATCAGTGGCTGTCGATGCCGGAAATGGTCGCCTTGTGCGAGCAGCTTTCCGAACTGGAAAATCCGTTCACCTGCCCGCACGGCCGTCCGATCATCATCCACATGACCAGGCACGATCTGGAGAAACAGTTTAAGCGAGTGATGTAGCATGGATGATTCTCTTGTCGTTACAACCGTGCCCAACCCGTCCGAAGCGCAAGTCCGGCAAGCGATGCGACTGGCTCAGGAACTGCATGTCCGCTATGTGCCGCGGAAGACGACGGTTCGCAAAATGAGGCGGCAACTGCGGGTCGACCAAATCCTCGTTGCGGGGGAGCGTTTGACCTTGTTCGTCGAGGATCAGGAAGTGTTTTTTCACCCTTCGATGGCGTTGGTTCGTGTCAAACGCATGCTGGCCGGAGATACGGATGTACTGATCGAAAAAAGCGGTCTGCAGCGGGGCGACAGTGTGTTGGATTGCACGCTCGGCATGGGTGCGGATGCGATCGTCTTCGCACATGCCGCCGGCCCGCACGGAAAAGTGGTGGGGATCGAACGGAGCCCCGTTTTGGCTGTGCTGGTACGCGAAGGACTGTGCACATGGAAATCGGACGTGCCGGAGTTCGATCAGGCGATGCGGCGTGTACAGGTACGGACGGGCGATCATCTCGATTCCATGCGGGCGCTGCCGGACCAGTCGGTCGATGTGGTGTATTTTGACCCGATGTTTCGGGTGACCGTTGCAGATGCTCACAGTTTTCAGCCGGTGCGGCTGTTGTCGGTGCCCGATCCGCTGTCGCCGGAAGCGGTACAGGAAGCGAAACGGATCGCCCGAAAATCGGTCGTTCTCAAAGAACGGCCGTCCAGCGGCGAATTTGAACGGTTGGGATTTCCGCAGCCGCTGCGCCGCTCCCGTTCGTTTACCTACTCGGTCATCCGGTTGCGGGAGGAGGAATCGCAGTGAGGCAACAAAACGGCCTGGTCATGATTGTCGGACCGACGGCGGTCGGAAAAACCAAGTTGGGGGTCGAACTGGCGGCTGCTTTTCAAGGGGAGGTCATCTCCGCCGACTCGATGCAGATCTATCGCGGGATGGACATCGGCACCGCGAAGATCACGCCGGAAGAAATGAAAGGGGTGCCGCATTGGGGGATCGATATCGTCGACCCCGACACGCCGTTTTCCGTTGCCAACTATCGGAAACTGGCCGAACAGTGGTTGGAGGACATCTGGCGGCGGGGGCGCCTGCCGTTTTTGGTGGGCGGCACCGGCTTGTACATTCGGGCGCTCACGGAGGAATACCATTTTGTGGAGTTTGCAGGCGATCCTGAATTTCGCAAGGAGTTGGAGGAAGCCGCCCGTGTCAATGGACAAGAATTTTTGCACGAGCGGCTGCGAAAAGTCGATCCGGTCACGGCCGGACGGCTGCATCCGAATGACCTGCGGCGCATCATTCGTGCGCTGGAAATCTACGAGTACACAGGCAAGCGAATGTCCAATGTGCCGCCGAGTAAAGGCGCCACCCGCTTTCCGACATTAAAAATCGGCCTGACCATGCAGGATCGCCAGTTGCTGTACGAACGGATCAACCGCCGGGTCGACCAAATGCTGGCAAAAGGGCTTGTGGATGAGGTACAATGGTTATTGGCGAATGGTATCCACAGCAAGTTGAATTCCATGCAGGCGATCGGGTATAAAGAGATTATCGACTATCTGGAAGGCCGCATTCCGCTGGCGGAAGCGGTCGAGCAGATCAAACGGGGATCCAGGCGTTACGCCAAGCGGCAGCTGTCCTGGTTCAGGCGGGATCCGAACATCCGCTGGTTTGCAGTCGACCGGATCGCTTGGAACGAACTGTACGGCGCCTGTTACCGTCTCGTGCAGGAATTTCAGCATCAACTCGCGAATAGAGTTGAAATAAAAGAGGATGGGGGTAGCACATCGTGACCAAAACGCAAATCAATATCCAGGACACATTTCTTAACCAGATTCGCAAGGAGAATATCCCGGTC
The DNA here is from genome assembly GCF_000376225.1 of Effusibacillus pohliae DSM 22757. Taxonomy (NCBI): domain Bacteria; kingdom Bacillati; phylum Bacillota; class Bacilli; order Caryophanales; family Alicyclobacillaceae; genus Effusibacillus; species Effusibacillus pohliae. The sequence goes on along the minus strand of NZ_AQXL01000134.1, from coordinate 146,986 downwards.
ATTATCTATCTGGTGAACGGGTTTCAGATACGCGGAGTGGTGAAGGCGTTTGACAATTTTACGGTGATTGTCGAGGTGGACGGCAAGCAGCAGTTGGTTTACAAACACGCGATCTCGACCTTTACCCCCATGCGCAATGTGAATTATAACCTGGAGGCATAAGGGGTTGAGCACCGGCCGCCGGCCGGTGTTTTTGTTTCGAATAGCGGCGGCGGGAAATGCAAAACATATGCACAGTTTGACAGGAGGAGGCGTCCGGCATGGTGCGAAACAAAGAGAAGAATTTTCCCGGCCCCCGCAAGATTGAGGAACCGAAAGCAAAATCGGAATTGGCAGCGCTACGGCCAGATGGCACGATCGCCCCGCAACCGCGCGACCGGATGCGGGAATCCGGCAAAGAATCGTAGAAAATACAGGCTTCGGTGGTTGATTGTTTTTATCAAATCAATTATACTTTCTACCATAAAGATTCGAAGGAGTGAAATGTTGTCATGGCAAAAACCTGGGTGGATAGAGATACCTGCATTGCATGCGGCGCTTGCTATTCCACATGCCCGGACGTGTACGATTCGGACGATGAAGGTTACGCGTTTGTGAAATTGCCGGGCGGCAAAGACGGATTTGTGGAAGTGCCGGAAGAATTCCTGCAAGATGCGATGGATGCACGGGACGGCTGTCCGACCGAATCGGTCAAGTGGGAAGACTGATCCCGCATCTTTACGATACGATTCTCAAATAAGGCCCTGTGGGGGATGATCCCCACGGGGCTTTATTTTTAGATCATGGACGATCAACTCGGCGCTGCGACGCGCACGGATGCGCTAGTCTTTTTTTCGGGCGTTCACCTATTGCGGCCGATTTGCGTATGATGAAGCAATCTCGGCAAGCGAGGTGACAGAGATTGAACAGGAGCGGTCGGCGTCCGCCCGCGTATCGGGATCTCGATGAGATTCTCGATCAATTCCGATCGGGGCAGTTGGCACTGAATGACGCACTTCGACGCCTTCATCTGCAGGAAAAACCGGTGATGCCGCGAGAACTGGGCCGCTCGAATCCTTCAGAAGACACCGCGCGATTCCAAGCCACCTTGCGAGAGTTGGAAAGCATGATCGGCTTGGGACAGGTGAAGGCGCTGGTCAAGGAAATCTACGCGCTGATCCAGATCCAAGAGCGGCGGCAGGCGATGAAACTGGCGACCGAACCGGTCGTGCTCCATATGATTTTCAAGGGCAATCCGGGCACCGGCAAGACGACCGTGGCAAGGATTCTGGCCCGGCTTTTAAAAGATCTCGGTTTTTTGTCGAAAGGGCATCTGATCGAAGTGGAGCGGGCCGATCTGGTAGGCGAATATATCGGTCATACGGCCCAGAAAACGCGGGAGCAAGTGAAAAAGGCGCTCGGTGGCGTCTTGTTCATCGACGAAGCATACAGCCTGGCCCGCGGCGGCGAGAAAGATTTCGGCAAGGAAGCGATCGACACGCTGGTCAAGGCGATGGAGGATCACAAGAACGATTTTGTGCTGATTCTCGCCGGCTATGAATACGAGATGGAACTATTTTTGCGGACCAACCCGGGGTTGCCGTCGCGCTTTCCGATCACCGTCACATTTGACGATTACGAAGAGACAGAGCTTGTGCAAATCGCCAAACAGATGTTGCGAAAGCGGGAATACCGCCTTTCTCCGGAAGCGGAACAAAAACTGCGCTCCTATCTGAGGATGGCGTGGATGCAGGAACGACGCAATTTTTCCAACGCGCGGCTGGTCCGAAATCTGATCGAACGGGCGATCCGGCAGCAGGCGGTCCGTTTGTTGGACGTCAAGCAGGCAACGCGGGATGATCTGATGTTGATCCTTCCGGAAGATCTTGCATGGGAGGAGGGAGTCGGCACATGAGAAATTGTTTGGTGGTGGGCCGGCCGAACGTGGGTAAGACGATGTTCTGCGTCAATTTTGCGGAATTTCTGGGGCTGCAGCGGCTGGAAGTGTATTATCAACTGCCGGACGGCACGATCCGTCAGCGAAAATACGATCTGTCAGCCGCCCGCCATGAACTGTCCGGCCTGGGCCAGCACAAGACGCGTTCGCTGCAATCGATTCAACTGGATTTGCCGGGAGGGAAAGGGGCTCGCAAATTTAAACTGACCGATTCGACCGGCCTGACGGACGGAATTCACCCGGACACGGGATTGCGTGAAGCGATGGCGCAAACGTTGGCCGAACTGCAGGCGACCGATTGCATTCTGCATATGGTCGACCTTGGAGAGGTGGCGAGAGCGGGAGGCGTTCGCGCGATGGGGGAGCTGGACCTGCAGATCGCCGAATTGGGAAGTTACAAGGACGGCTATGCGATGCTCGCCAACAAGATCGACCTGCCGGACGCCCCCAAGGGGCTCGCGCTGCTGCGGGAAGAACTCAAGGAGGCGCGGATCATCCCGATCTCCGCCTTGTACCGGCAGGGGTTTCGCGAGGTGAAAGAATATGTTTGGCGAATGGTATAGCTGGTCGGTGACCTTGTTCGGTATCGTGTTAACCGGGATCGCCATCAAATGTATGGACGATCTGCTGGATGCGGAATATGACCAGTGCGTGGGCCGGTTGACGATCGCCGGCAAGCTCGGCAAGGCGATCCTGCCCTATGCGCTTCTGTTGTTGGGGATCGGTGTGTTTGTGGCGAAAGAGATTTCTTTGAGCCTCTTTTTGGCCAGTTATGCGATCGGGATGGGATACGATCTGCTCGAACGGATGCCCACCCGGCTGCCGGGGTGGGCGGAAGGTCTGATCGCCTTTGGGTTGGGGCTGTTACTGGCCGGGCCCGTGATGATGGTATGGAGCCTGCTGATCATGGTGACCATTCAATTGCTCGATGACTTGGTTGACATCTACAAGGATACCCAAAGCGGCCAGCGGAACGCGGCAAAGCGGATCGGGGTGGTCGAAACGACGTTGCTGACCCTGATTTGTTTGCTCGCCGCCGTTCTCGTCAGGCCGGAGGAATCGGTGCTCGTGTTGCTGGCCACCCCGATTGTTCATATGATCCTCGAACTGCTGGGGGGAGATTGAATGATCGCCGTTCTCTGGATGCTGGTGCTGCTGCTTGTCTGTCTGTTCATCGGCTACACGGTTGGCAGACGGCAAGGTATGCGGTGGGGACGCAAGCTGGGGGAAGCCGAAACTTGCATCCGTCTGCGGCAGGAGAGTCTGTCGGCGGGCCGTTGCAAGATTTGCGACCAAACGTACGAGTAAGGGCACTGCTTGATGAGTGCTCTTCTTTTGCGGAGTATGCTACAATGGTGCGAGGACCGGAGGTAGATCTCGATGTACCAGACGAATTCAGACAGGGAAAAAGCGGTTCTGGCCAGTTTGCCGCCGGATTCGCAAGCGGATCGCCGTATCCAAAAGGAACTGCGGGCGGTGCGGCTGCACCGGCAAGTGCAACGTGTAAAGTGTACAAGCAGGAATTTTGCCCGGACGGGATGTATCTGGAGGTTGACGCAAAGCCAGAGTGGCAGGCGCGTCTGGCGAAATACAAAACTGAGTAACTGATCAGGCAAGAAGGAGCGGTATCGTGATCGAACGTTTCATCCAGGACAAGCAGTTTGCCCGCATGGCGGAAGCGATTCAGGCACAAATCGGACCGGCGATTCGGCAGATCGAATCGACCGTATTGTTCAACCAGGCGAAAGTGCTCGCCGCTTTTCAGGAGGCGCAGGTGAGCGATTACCATTTTGCATCGTCGACCGGATACGGGTACAACGACAGCGGCCGGGAAATCATCGAACGGGTGTATGCGAACGTATTCCGCGCGGAAGCGGCTCTTGTGCGGCCGCATATCGCGTCCGGCACGCACGCGCTGGCGCTGGCGCTGTTCGGTGTGTTGCGCCCCGGGGACGAGCTTCTCTACATCACAGGATCGCCGTATGACACGCTGGAAGAAGTCATCGGCATTCGCGGTCGGCAGGGGGATGGCTCGCTGCGTGATTTTGGAGTCGGTTTCGACACGGTTCCCCTGCTCGACAACGGGGTCGATTGGCAGGAAATCCGCCGCCGCATCAAACCCGAAACGAAAATGATCGGCATTCAAAGATCCTCCGGATACGCTTGGCGGCGATCGTTTTCTATCGAGGAAATCGGACAAATGGTGCGGTTTGTAAAAGAAATCAAGCCGGATGTGGTTGTCCTGGTGGACAACTGTTATGGGGAGTTTGCCGAGACGAAGGAGCCGACCGAGGCGGGAGCCGATCTTGTCGCAGGGTCGCTCATCAAAAATCCAGGCGGCGGACTGGCGCATACGGGCGGTTATTTGGTCGGTCGAGCGGAGCTTGTACACAAAGCGGCGTGCCGTTTGACGGCGCCGGGAATCGGAGCTGAGCAGGGGGCGATGCTTGGGACGAACCGGAATATTTTGCAGGGCTTCTTCCTAGCTCCGCACATTGTCGGTGAAGCGTTGAAAGGGGCGGTGTACGCAGCCGCCTTTTTCGAACGGGTAGGGCTGGAAACCTCCCCGCGCTGGAACGATGCACGGACCGACATTATTCAGGCGGTCAAGTTGGGGAGCAGAGAGCGGCTGATCGCTTTTTGCCAGGCGGTCCAGGCGGCCTCCCCGGTGGATTCGCACGTCAAGCCGGAGCCCTGGGCGATGCCGGGCTACGGGGAACCGGTGATCATGGCGGCGGGTACGTTTGTGCAAGGATCGTCGATCGAACTTTCGGCTGACGGGCCAGTCCGCGAACCATACATCGGGTTCATGCAAGGTGGCTTGACGTATGAACACGTGCAGCTTGCCGTCCTGACGGTCTTGCAGACATTGCGGATGCGAAAGCTGATCTAATTTTTTATGTAACTTTTTCTGACACACGTTGACAACTTTTCTCTTGTTAAATATAATGACATTATCAAACCATTACACCGTTTGCTGATAACAGGGAGGAACCGGGGAATGGATCAAGCAGTCATCAAGAAACTTGTACAAGAGAATGGAGTAGAATTTATCATACTCCAGTTTGTCGACGTGTTGGGCAATTTCAAGCATCTTGAACTTCCGATCTCACAGTTGGATAAGGTTTTGGAAGGGGACATCATGTTTGACGGATCCTCCATCTTGGGATTCGCCTCGATTGAAAATTCGGATATGTACCTGAAACCGGACCTGTCCACATTTGCGGTATTGCCATGGTCTGGCGGAAAAGAGGCGCGGGTGATTTGCGACGTCTATACCGGCGATCATCAACCGTTTGCCGGCGATCCTCGCGCGTGTCTGAAGCGGGCGCTTGAAAAAGCGAAAGTGCTTGGTTTTGAAGGATTGAATGTTGGACCGGAACCGGAATTTTTCCTGTTCCCGCTTGATGAAAATGGCGAGCCCGTTTTCACGCCGCACGACGGCATCGGCTATTTTGACGCTGGTGCAAAAGACAGGGGCCAAAAAGTTCGGCAAGATATCACGCGCGCTCTGCATGCGCTCGGATATGAAGTGGAAGCGTTGCACCATGAGGTGGCGACCGGCCAACATGAGGTGGATTTCAAATATGGGGATGCACTGCTGACGGCTGACCGAATTGTAACCTTCAAATGGGTGGTTAAAGAGATTGCTGCGCAACATGGTTTCTACGCTTCGTTCATGCCGAAGCCGATCGCGCGCATCAACGGTTCTGGAATGCATGTGCACCAGTCCCTTTTTACGGCGAATGGCAATGCGTTCTACGATGCAAATGATGCGCTCGGTTTGTCTGCCACCGCCCGCCATTACATCGCGGGCATTCTGGCTCACGCAAAGGCGTTTGCAGCCGTTACCAACCCGACTGTCAACTCGTACAAGCGGTTGGTGCCCGGTTATGAAGCGCCGTGCTACGTCGCCTGGTCCTGCTCGAACCGCTCGGCCCTGATCCGAATCCCGGCTGCTCGCAAAGCGGCCACCCGGATTGAGGTCCGTTGCCCGGATCCGATGGCGAATCCGTATTTGGCGATTGCGCTCATGCTTGTTTCCGGTCTCGACGGAATCGAGAAGAAATTGGAACTGGTACCGGAAGTCAAAGAAAATATTTACCATATGTCGGAAAGCGTTCGTGCCGAATATGGCATCGAGGCGCTCCCTGCCGATTTGAACGAAGCGCTCAGCAACCTCGCCCAGGACGAGGTGCTGAAGGAAACGCTGGGTGATCACCTGTTCGAAGCCTACACCTCGCTCAAACAGGCGGAATGGGATGAATATCGCTTGGAAGTCCATCCTTGGGAACTGAAACAGTACAAGTAAGAGTATAAAATCCCTGACGTTGATTGTCAGGGATTTTATTTATTTCTGTAATGTACAATCACATGATTTGACAACGCTTATCGGGCTGGAATATAATAGTTATAAGATTCGATGCAAAGGGAGGGTGTGTGATGAATGACGAGATTCGCCGTAACATGGCCCTTTTTCCGATCGGTATCGTTCAGAAGTTGACGGATCTGACTCCCCGCCAGATTCGTTATTATGAACAGCATAAATTAATTCAGCCTGCAAGGACGGAAGGCAACCAGCGTTTGTTTTCGTTCAACGATGTGGAACGTTTGCTCGAGATCAAGAAACTTCTCGATCAAGGGCTGAACATGGCTGGAATCAAAAAAGTGCTGGGTGACCGTACCGTTCCGACCGAATTGCCAAAGACAACAGAAGCGCAGGAACAGGCGCAAAAGGTCAAAGACCTCTCCGAAAAGGAACTGCACGACCTGTTGAAAAAAGAACTGATCTTGTACGGTCGTCCCGGAATGAGCGGATCCTTGATCCAAGGCGAACTGTCCCGCTTTTTCCATTGATGCCTAGTCCGGTTTTTTTCGGCGGCATTCCATGCCGCCAATACATATTTGGGGAGGAAGATTGATGAATCGCCATTACACCAAAGAAGACATTTTGCGCATGGCCAAGGAAGAAAACGTTCGTTACATTCGACTGCAGTTTACCGACCTGCTCGGTATCATTAAGAACGTGGAAGTGCCCGTTTCGCAGTTGGAAAAAGCGCTCGACAACAAACTGATGTTTGACGGATAGTCGATCGAAGGATTTGTGCGGATTGAAGAATCCGACATGTATCTGTACCCGGATCTTGACACCTGGCTGATTTTCCCGTGGGAAACGGAACACGGCAAAGTCGCCCGCCTGATCTGCGACATCTACATGCCGGACGGCACGCCGTTTGAAGGGGATCCACGCGGAATTCTGAAAAAAGTGTTGAAGGAAGCCAACGACATGGGCTTCACCGCGATGAACGTCGGTCCGGAGCCGGAATTCTTCCTGTTCAAACTTGACGAGCACGGCAACCCGACGATGGAAGTGAACGACAAGGGCGGATACTTCGACCTCGCGCCGCTCGATCTCGGCGAAAACTGCCGCCGCGAAATCGTCCTGACGCTTGAGTCGATGGGCTTTGAGATCGAAGCTTCCCACCACGAAGTAGCGATCGGCCAGCATGAAATCGACTTCAAATATGCGGATGCGGTAACGGCAGCCGACAACATCATGACCTTCAAGTTGGTGGTCAAGACGATCGCCCGCAAATACGGGCTGCACGCGACCTTCATGCCGAAGCCGATTTTTGGCATCAACGGATCCGGCATGCACTGCCACCAATCCCTGTTCAAAGGCAAGGAGAACGCGTTCTACGATGAGAGCGACGAACTCGGCCTGTCGAAAACTGCAAAGCATTATCTGGCGGGCATTCTGGCGCACGCTCGCGCGTTTGCGGCGGTTACCAACCCGACCGTCAACTCTTACAAGCGGTTGGTGCCTGGCTATGAAGCTCCGTGCTATGTAGCTTGGTCTGCGAAGAACCGTTCGCCGCTCGTTCGGATTCCGGCTTCCCGCGGATTGTCCACCCGGATCGAACTGCGGAATCCAGACCCGTCCTGCAACCCGTATCTGGCGCTTGCTGTGATGCTGAAAGCGGGTCTGGATGGCATCAAGAACGAACTGCCGTTGCCGGAACCGGTCAACCGCAACATCTACGTGATGAACGAAGCGGAAAGGGAGAAGGCGGGCATCCGCTCGCTGCCCGCGTCGTTGAAGGAAGCGCTCGACGAACTGCTGGCTGATGAAGTGATCAGCTCCGCGCTGGGCGAGCATGCGCTGACCCACTTCGTCGAGGCAAAACTGATCGAATGGGATATGTTCCGCACCGCAGTCCATCAGTGGGAACGCGATCAATATCTGGCCACCTACTAATTTGGAAGAATGAAGGCCATCGGACGCCGCACCGGCGGACCGATGGCCTTCATTCTTTGTAGATCACGTTATGTGACGGAACACACCGATCACTTTCCCCAGAATTGTCACATTTTTGTAACGGAGCGGTTCCATCGCGGAATTTTCCGGTTGCAGCCGGATATGATCCGCCTCTCTGTAAAACCGTTTGACCGTCGCTTCATCATCTTCTGTCATCGCCACGACGATGTCCCCGTTATTCGCTGTCTGCTGCTTGCGGACGATGACCAGGTCTCCGTCATGAATCCCCGCTTCAATCATCGAATCTCCTTGCACCGTCAGCAAAAAAACGTCCGCATCCCCAACGAGGTGGGCCGGCAGCGGGAAATAGTCCTCCACGTTTTCAATCGCGGTGATCGGACTGCCGGCTGTCACCTTTCCGACGATCGGCGCCATGACAGTTGAAATCTCCGGCGTGTCCGCGGCGACGTCTCCATCCAAAATCTCGATCGCGCGGGGTTTCACCGGATCCCGTCGGATCAGCCCTTTTTGCTCAAGGCGGGCGAGATGGCCGTGAACTGTCGAACTGGAAGCGAGACCCACAGCGTCGCCGATCTCCCGTACGGACGGGGGATAGCCCTTTTTCCGCACCTCTTCTTTAATGAACTCAAGGATTTGTTGTTGACGTTTCGACAACTTCATAAATCGATTCTCTCTCCTAACTGTACTAGAAATAGAAACGAATCATAGAGTTCTTATATATGGATTATAGCATGCGGTGGAAAAAAATACAAACATAAGTTCGGTCATCCGCTTGACAAGAACAGACGTTCGGTGTAGGATAAAAGATGATAAGGAACAAATGTTCGGGAGAGGGGATCAGATTTATGAACACAAAGCAAAACCGATTGTTTTTGAAAAGCGTCAAAGGTGCAGCAGCCATCTGCTTGGCGATTCTATTTGTGGCGCTGGGATTCAATCTGATATGGTGCGGCCAGGCATTCGGAAGCAACGAGGAAACGGTCGTGGTCGTTCAGCCTGGCGATACGCTGTGGTCGATCGCGAAGGAGAATTGTCCGGGCAAAAACATCCAGGAGGCGATTTACCAGATTCAGAAAACGAACGGATTAAAGGGGGCCAACTTGCAGATTGGCACTGTGTTGAAGATTCCTGCTTTCTGATAAACGCACAAAATAAAACTGGTACAGAAGCGAAAAAGAGGCGCGTTTAACGCCTCTTTCGCTACCACACCCGCCATGCGAACAGCGCGATTTGCAGCAGAACCAGCATCAGTTTCAGGAAGGTTCCGAGCAAAAATCCGATCAACGTGGCGACTCCCGCCAAAACAAATATCGCTCCGGGCAATATCGGATACAGGGTGAACCCGATCCCTAGCGTAAACAGGATCACCGGTAAATCAGCGACATGTTGATTCCCCCATTTTGCTGCCAATCTGGCAATCGCTGTATCATGAATGTACCATACATCAAACAGAACGGCCATCGTTCGTTTCGAATACCCCGGCCGGCACGGTATGTTGGGGGAAAACAACGAGTGACTGCAGATTGAAACATCGCCGCTTTTCCGTTAGAGTGCAAGATAGAGGTGATTTCATATGTCAGTTGAAGAACATCGCAGGGAAGCGCCGAAAACGGTCAAGTGCATGGTGATTACCGTCAGCGATACACGCACGGAAGAAACGGACAAAAGCGGGCAGCTGATGATACAGTTGCTGCGGGAACACGGATACGAGGTGACCGATTACCGAATCGTGAAAGACGAGTATCAGGTAATTCAGTCTGTGGTTCAACAAGCGGCCGCTTCGCCGGATGTGGAAGCGATTCTGCTGAACGGGGGCACCGGCATTACCGACCGGGACACTACATACGAGGCGGTCGAATCGCTGTTGGACAAGACGATGCCCGGATTTGGCGAGATTTTTCGCTATTTGAGCTTTGCGGAAGATATCGGGCCGGCCGCCATTCTCAGCCGGGCGATCGCCGGTATCTGCAAAGGGAAAGCCGTTTTTTCGATGCCCGGTTCGACCGGCGCAGTGAAGCTGGCGATGACCCGTATCATCCTTCCGGAACTGGCGCATGTGATGCGCGAAATCTATAAGGATAAAAAATGAACTACTAGAAAAAGAGTGTTTCAACAAATTCACCATTGGAACGGACATGCTGGGTTGACTGCCACCTGCAGCAGCTTGCAGGAGACGGTCGAGTGGCGCCAGATTTACGCTGAATACAAGGAAAGCGTCGAATTCAAAAAGATCCTTTCGTTTCTCCCGATTTTCGGTGCCGCTGTCAGCGGCTGGGCCAACTATTCGCTGCTGGATGAACTCGGCCGGACAGCAAAAAACGCGTATCGGATGCGTCTGCTGCAGGAAAAAGACCGGTAGCGGCGCTCTACCGGTCTTTGCAACACAGTCTGTTTAGCAAGTCTTCAACCAGCGTATGTTTCGCAGGTCTTTTGCAACAGAGTTCGTTTCGCAGTAGAAGGAACGTAGATTCGGCAGGGTGGCACTGGCCGCGCGAGGCGGGTGGGCCCCAGGATGCCGGCGGTTGGCTCATCTGTCTGAATGACCGCCCGCTGGGGTGCTACGAAACGCTTGTTGGCGATTCGTGCGAAGCCGCCCTGCGCTTTTGTTCTTCTTCCTGCAACGCGCGTTTCAACACCTTTCCAACCATCGTTTTCGGCAGTTCCTTGCGGAATTCGTAGAGGCGGGGAACCTTGTAAGCGGCCAGCCGTTGCCGGCAAAATGCATCCAGTTCCGCTTCCGTAACGGTTTGTCCGTGTTTCAACACGATATACGCCTTCACCGTTTCGCCACGGTATGGATCCGGAACCCCGATCACGGCCGCTTCCTGGACGGCCGGGTGTTCAAACAGAACCTCTTCCACTTCTCGCGGGTAAATGTTGTAGCCGCCTGCAATGATCAAATTTTTCTTGCGGTCCACAATATAAAAATATCCTTCATCATCGGTGATCGCGATGTCACCCGTCAGCAGCCATCCATCTTTCAGCACCTCAGCCGTTTCGGCCGGCCGATTCCAGTAACCCTGCATCACCTGCGGCCCTTTGACCAGCAGTTCGCCCGGTTTTCCCGGTTCCACTTCCTGCAGGGTGTCAGGATCCACGATCTTCGCCTGGGTGTCCGGCCAGGGAAGCCCGATCGAACCGTTTTTGCGTTTCCCCCAGATCGGATTGCAGTGGGTGACGGGGGACGCTTCGGTCAGCCCGTATCCTTCCACCAGCTTGCCGCCGGTCAACGATTCGAACCGTTCCTGCACTTCCAATGGCAGTGGGGCGGAACCGCTGATGCATGCTTCAATCGAGGAGAGGTCGTATTTTTCGATATCCGCATGGTTCAGCAGCGCGATGTACATGGTGGGAGCACCCGGGAACAGGGTCGGCCTCTCTTTTTCGATCGTCTCCAGTACATCCACCGGTTGAAAGCGCGGCAACAAGATCATCTTGGCCGCCAGCGAAATCGCGAGATTCATGCCGATCGTCATACCGTACACGTGAAAAAACGGCAGGACACACAGCACGGTTTCTTGCCCCGGCTTGCATTTCCAGATCCAGCGCATCGCCTGTTGCGTGTTGGCTACGAGATTTTCGTGGGTAAGCATCACCCCTTTTGATACACCGGTCGTACCGCCCGTGTATTGCAACAGGGCGAGATCTTTTTTCGGATCGATTTCCGCCTGCACCGGTTTTGCAGCAGCACTTTTCAGCAAGCGCGGAAACGACAGCGTCCGTTCATCGTAGCGGATCTCGACAGCCTGTCTGTCTTTGCGAGCTTTCAGAGGATACAGATAATTCTTTGGGAACGGGAGATAATCCTTGATCGATGTGACGATTACCTTCTCAACCGATGTGCCTTGTATCGCACTCGCCACTTTTGGGAACACCAGGTCAAGACAAACGAGAATCCGGGCGCCGGAATCGGATGCCTGGTGGTGAATTTCCCGTTCCGTATACATCGGATTGAATTGGACAACGACAGCCCCCGTGAACAGGGCGCCGTAATAGGCAATCACGCTTTGCGGGCAGTTCGGCAAGATGATACCGACGCGATCCCCTTTTTGGACGCCGAGTGACAGCAATCCATTGGCAAACCGGTATGCATGCTCCAGCAGTTGTTCATACGAAAGCGCTTTCCCCATAAACGAAACGGCTGTTTGCTTTGGGTATGCCCTGGCGGCCTGCTGCAAGAAAGCGGACAGCGGCTGTTGCGGATAATCCAACGTCAGAGGAACTTCTTTCGGGTATTGATTCGCCCATGGTGTATCGAACAATACAGACACCTTCTTTCAATCTCACTCAACTAATTTCATCCTACCATGATCCGACCGGTCGGTCAAATTGTAATTGATGCGCGATTCTTCCGAACGATGCGGCAGGACATGCGAGAATTTTGCGGATAAGGAAATTTCGCCTGTGTTGGCAGGATTTTCGTCGGATTTGCAGAATATATGTGTATCCTCAAATTAGAAAGGGTGTTTGGGTTGAACAAAACCGACCTCATTACAGCAGTTGCTGAAAAAGCTTCTCTGAAAAAAGCGGACGCGGAAAAAGCGGTCAACGCGATTCTTGATTCGATCAGCGAAGCGTTGAAAAAAGGAGAAAAAGTGCAGTTGATCGGATTCGGCACGTTTGAAACCCGCGAACGGTCCGCTCGCACCGGTCGCAATCCGCAAACGGGCGAGGAAATCACAATTCCTGCCGCAAAAGTGCCAGCTTTCAAACCGGGCGCCGGATTGAAAGAACTGGTGAAGTAAGTTCTTTCCACCGCAGCTTTACATATTCAGTACCACGCACTTCTCTTGTGGAAGTGCGTTTTTATTTTTGAGACATATTGATAGATGGCGGGACATAAAGAATACATAATATTTTTACGGTAAAGTTAATGGCGGATGGTGGCCCAAGATACGATTCGCCAACAATATCACCCACCTGTGTGAGCCATTCACCGGCTTTCGTATGATTCCGCTGTTGCCATCCAAATTATTTTGCACTATTATATAATCATATAGTTATATTATCATGGAGTGATCAATGATGGAATTTGAACAATTGGCCGATGCTTTCAAAGCGCTCGGAGATCCCACCCGGTTACAGATCATCGCATTGCTCAACGTCCGGGAATGTTGCGTGTGCGAACTCGTTCCGCTGTTCGGGATCTCACAACCGGCTGTCTCCAAACATCTAAGCCGCTTGAAAACATCCGGGCTAGTCAAGGAAACAAGGAGAGGACAGTGGGTGTTCTACTCATTGAACCGGGAAGCGCTGCGCCAACTGGGCGATGTGTTGCACAATCTGCCCGACATGTCGGCGAAATTCAAGGAATTGGAAGAGCAGGGCCTTCTGGTCACTTGCGACTGAAAACCGAAACAGATGGCACAAGGAGTGATGGCAAAGGATGACACAAACGCATGTAAGAGTCGCGAAGAAATTATCTTTTTTGGACCGTTATCTGACCCTATGGATTTTTGCCGCGATGGTCACCGGAATCGGATTGGGGGGTTGGTTCCCGCATCTCGTCACCCTGCTCAATCAATTTCAGGTGGGGACGACCTCCATTCCCATCGCGATCGGCTTGATCCTGATGATGTATCCGCCGCTGGCAAAAGTCCGGTATGAAGAAATGGGGCGAGTCTTCAAAAACCCCAAAATCCTCGGTCTCTCCCTCCTTCAGAACTGGGTGATCGGCCCTGTTTTCATGTTTGTGTTGGCGGTTTTGTTCTTGCAAGGGGAACCGGAATACATGGCGGGGTTGATCATGATCGGGCTAGCGCGTTGCATCGCGATGGTGATCGTCTGGAACGATCTGTCGAAGGGAGACGCCGAATACGCGGCGGGCCTGGTGGCTTTCAATTCGGTTTTCCAGGTTTTGTTCTATTCGGTGTACACTTCGGTCTTTGTGACGATCTTGCCGGAATGGCTGGGCTTGCAGGGAATGATTGTCGACATCGCCCTCTCCGAAGTGGCAAAGAGTGTCTTTTTATACTTGGGAATTCCGTTTCTGGCAGGTTTCATCACCCGCTATTCGCTCGTGAAGCGCAAGGGGCGCATTTGGTACGAGACTGTCTTTATTCCGAAGATCAGCCCGCTGACGTTGATCTCCCTGCTTTTTACCATCGTGGTGATGTTTTCGCTGAAAGGGGACATGATCGTTCGTTTGCCGTTGGATGCGCTGCGCATCGCGATACCGCTTCTCATCTACTTTGTGGTGATGTTTTGGGTGTCATTTTTCATGGGGAAAAAGGCGGGCGCGAATTATCCCGTGACAACAACTCTCGCATTTACAGCGGCGAGCAACAATTTTGAATTGGCGATCGCCGTTGCGGTCGGGGTGTTTGGCATCCATTCGGGAGCCGCTTTTGCGGCTGTCATCGGTCCGCTGGTGGAAGTGCCGGTCATGATCGGCCTGGTTCATGTCGCATTGTGGCTGCAACGGCGATATTTCCGATCCTCGTTTGCGAATTCCTGAAAAATGTTCTCTCGCGGACGTCTTTTGGGGTTTTGCCATAAAAATTTTGAAAGGGGTCATGGGCAATGCCGAACTTTCTGCGCATGCACGTCGCCATCAACGTCAACAACCTTGAGGAGAATCTGAAATTTTACCGCGCGTTTTTCGGAGCGGAGCCGACGAAGGTGAAGGACAATTACGCGAAGTTCGAACTGGACAATCCGCCGCTCCATTTTTCGATGAATGTGCGGCCGCACGAGCCCAAGGGCGTTTTGAACCATCTGGGTTTCCAGGTGGAGAACACCGATGCCGTTTTGGCCGTCAAGGAACGGTTGCAAAAAGCGGGTCTGGTGCCGATCGACGAAATGGGCACCACTTGCTGCTATGCCGTCCAGGACAAGATTTGGGTGCGGGATCCGGAGGGAAACGCCTGGGAAATTTTTTACACAAAAGCCGATTCCGAGTTCGAGTCGGCGGGCGAGCCTGTGGTGCAAGGCGTATGCTGCACATCGTCTCCCGCTGCCGAACTGATTGAGCTGGATGAGCGGAAGTGAAATGGGGGAAGCGGCCCGATGGACAAAAAACCGGTCATTTATTTTCTCTGCACAGGCAACTCATGCCGCAGCCAGATGGCGGAAGGCTGGGCGAAACATTTCGGAAGGGACAAAGTGGAAGTGTACAGCGCGGGCATCGAAACGCACGGATTGAATCCGCGGGCGGTGGCCGTGATGCAAGAAGCGGGCGTGGACATATCACAGCAGACATCCGATTTGATCGACCCCATCCTTTTGCATCGGGCGGATTATGTGATCACGCTGTGCGGGGATGCGAACGACAGGTGTCCGGTGACGCCGCCGCAGGTGAAACGGCTCCACTGGGGGTTGGAAGACCCGGCGAAAGCAACTGGAACGGAGGAGCAGATCCTGAACAAGTTCCGTGAAGTGAGAGATGTGATTCGGGACCGAATCAAAGTCTTTTTGGGTGAGATTGGCGTAAAATAGCGATAGGGGCCGTCAGGCGCGAACGGCATCCGATTTGCCAGCCCCCGTCCATTCGCCCGGATTCCGTACCGGAGCAGAATGGACGGTCTTTTTGTTTTGAAGAATTGGGCCATATATGGTTCAATAAAAAAGTGTGGCAAGATGGCGTTCACGTTGCAACGGACGCCTGGGGGGCGGATCATATTTTGGATGTTGAGGAAGGAGAGGAGACATGTTGGTAGATGTGCAGGAACAAACGAAACCGTTGATTCGCAACAAAAGAAAAGCTTTTCAAAGAACTGCCAAACGGGTTCTTTTCATCTTCCTGGGTGCTGTGTTTGTGGCGGTCGGACTGGAAATTTTTTTGGTGCCGAATCGGATTATCGACGGCGGCATCGTCGGGATTTCGATTATCCTCTCTCATCTGACGGGGTGGACGCTCGGGCTGTTTTTGTTTTTCCTGAACCTTCCTTTTTTGTTGCTCGGATACAAACAGATCGGAAAAACGTTCGCCTTTTCCACGTTGTTCGGGGTCGCGGTGATGTCGGTCGGCACGACGCTGTTGCACCCCGTTCCGAGCTTGACGGAGGACCCGTTGCTGGCTGCGGTGTTTGGCGGCATCATCCTGGGGATCGGTGTCGGCATGGTGATCCGCTATGGGGGATCGCTGGACGGCACCGAAATTGTGGCGATTTTGGTCAACAAAAAGACGCCGTTCTCCGTTGGCGAAACGGTGATGTTTCTCAACCTCTTCATCCTTGGCAGCGCCGGCTTTGTGTTCGGTTGGGACCGGGCCATGTACTCATTGATCGCCTATTACATCGCGTTCAAAATGATCGACCTGACGATCGAAGGGTTCGAAGAATCAAAATCGGTCTGGATCATCAGCGAAAATTACAAAGAGATCGGCGACACGATCCTGGCCCGCCTGGGGCGCGGCGTCACGTATCTGAACGGTGAAGGTGCGTATACCGGAGACGACAAAAAAGTCGTATTTTGCGTGATCACGCGGCTGGAAGAAGCGAAACTAAAATCGATCGTGGAAGAGGTCGACCCCTCCGCATTTCTGGCGGTCGGCACGATTGCCGAAGTGAGAGGCGGCCGCTTCAAGAAGCGGGATATTCATTAACCCCTGGGGCGATCGACAAAACCTAAGAGAAGACTCCATATCGAGAAGTTTGGCTATATTGTCTGTGAACGATTGGGACTCAGCTAGAACTTGAGGGATTGCCCACTCGCCTTTTTTATATATTGAGTCCGATAATATATATTATGTTAACTTATAGGTGATGCGGAACTCCGGATCCTCTTTGTTCTCTGTAAAAACTTTTTTCGGACAACAATTTCCACAAAAATCCCACATTTTTTCCAAAAAAATATCACGTTTCAAGGTCATAATGGGAATGTACGAACCTACCCCAATCGGAAAGGAAAGGTGATTGCAATGGACAAAAAGTCAAAAATCTGGCTGTCTGTCGGACTGGCAACAGCGGTGGTTCTGTCAGCCGGAGGTGCATTCGCGGCCAATTCGACTGCCACCGACAACCAGCAGCAGGCACAGCAACAGGATGGTCACCATGAAAAAGCGGTCTGGAAAGCGGACATCAAAAACAACCAGGAGCTTCTGCAGTTGCTGAAAACAGATGCGGCCACGCTGCAGAAAGAGTTGAAATCCGGCAAGTCGGTCGCAGACATAGCGGCTGCCGCCGGCGTGTCCGAACAGCTGGTGATCGATTTGCTGGTGAAGCAAGCGACGGCCAAAATCGACGAAGCTGTCAAAGCGGGCAAGCTGACCCAGGAGCGGGCCGATCAGATGAAATCGAAACTGCCCGACCGGATAAAGCAAATCGTCGAACACAAAGGCCCGTTTGGCGGCAAAGAAGGCCATCACAAAGGAGGCGCTCCTTTGAAAGATGCCGCTGCCGTTTTGGGCATGGAACCGAAGGATTTAATGGAGCAGCTCAAGTCTGGCAAATCGATCAAGCAGGTCGCCGAGGAAAAGGGGATGACCGAGCAGCAAGTGATTGATGCCCTGCTGCAAAAAGCGAAAGACCGGATCACCAAGTTTGTTGAAAAATCGGATTGGGAATTGAAAGGGACAAGCGAACAAACACCTGCACAAAATCAGCAAAATCAATGAGCGTTCACCAGAAAAGCCCTGCAAACCAGGGCTTTTCCAATTCCTCATCCATTGCCAGCATATGCTCCCGTTCGATCGCCAACCCTTCCGACAAGCTTTGATCCGTCCCGCGGATCGTGGCATCCAGGATCCCCTTGATCGCAAGCGGCGGGCCGGCTTGGATCTGCTCCTGTACCCTTTCTTAGTACTGATACGTACTGGTACCAATTGCTGAAAAAAGGTCACTTCCCATCTGCCGACTCCCGTGCCAAATGGACACGTGCCAAATGGACATAGGAAGCAACCACAATCCGGTTGAGCAAACGAGCCAGCCGATCAAGGTCGACGCTTTTATCCGTTTCCACAAGCTCGCCATTCGCAAACAGATTTTGCACCACGACCTCGTTGATCGCCCCCACCATCGCCTGCGAAACCACTCGCAGGTCGTCATCGGGCACAGCTGCGGGGATGGCGTCCTGCACCGTCTGGTAGATCAAATCCCCTCTGGGTACATAGCGCGCGATCCGGCAGCTTTGCTGTCGTGACGCGACTGCCCTCTGGGTACACATGCCATTTTACAATGTCCATTTTTCGCAGGTCCCGCGAGAATTCAGCAACAGCGGAACGCCCGTACAACCGGATTTTCGTAGGATGTAGTAAACAAAAAAGGAGGGGTTGCGATGTATCATTACGCAAGGCAGTTCGTGGGGCGACCGGTCTGGGTGCATTGTCATCACGGCAAATATACCGGCATCCTCCAGCGGGTGACACCGGATGGGATCTGGCTGCAGCCGCTGCCGGGAAGGACCCTTGCAGGCGGAAAATCGGAAAGAGGAAAACAGAAGCTGACCACCGCTGACCGGCCCGACTCCCTGGACGCAGAAACCGTTCAGTTTTTCTTTGGATTTGGGTTCCCATTCTTTATCCCGTTTTTTTCCATCTTTGCATTTCGACCATTCTTCTGGTGGTGAGTACCCGAATACACCTACCTTGCAAAGGGGAAAAAGGAGGCTTCGGCCTCCTTCTTGCATGTCCCCGATTTCCAAATATCCAATTTGCTTCTTCCCCGCTTGAATCGCCTTCGCATCCCGCACCACCCAATTGCGTGAAGATGCGTCTCCCGTCTTTTCAGGTTACATTCGCTCAATCCTTACCCGGCTGCCGCGGCCGGCCGGTTCGGCCGGTTCCACGATCAGGCGGCGGTGCAGTCTTTGTTGGAGCTCCGGCACATGACTGATGACGCCGATTGTCATGTTTTCCAGATGCAATTGCTCCAACGTGGACATAACAAGATCCAGCAGTTCCGGGTCCAGGGTGCCGAATCCCTCATCCAGGAAGAAAAATTCCAACGGGTACTTCCCTCTCAGCTGAATCTGCGAGGAAAGCGACAACGCAAGGGACAGGGACGTCAGGAATGTCTCACCGCCGGACAGAGTGGAAACCGGACGCTTGACGCCTCCATTGGCGTCGTCCCGCATGATAAACCCGCCGTCGTCTGCCACTTCCAACGCATAGCGATTGCGGGTCAACCGCTTCAACCGATCGGATGCCTGCCGGGCAACATACTGAAGTTGTTCCTGGGCCAGGAACTCTACGAACTTGTCTCCTTTCAGGACGTCTTTCAGCTGGCTTGCATACTCGAGTTGCTTGGCCAACCGGAGCCGCTCGCTTTCCAGTTCCGTCCACAGTTTGTGCTTCTCCGCCATGGTTTTGTAGTGCAGTTCCGCCTCCACTCTGGCGGAACGCGCCTGCTCCTTGTTGTGTTCCGCCTCAGTCATAGATTGCCGGATCTGATGCCAGATCTCATCGGACACGGAACGCCCCTGCAGATTGCGTTCCAATTTTTCTTTGTCGCGGCGAAGAGAGTTGCCAAGGTGTTCGTATTCCTCAACTTGTTTTTCCAATTCGGCCAGTTCCTCCAGCGATAGGATCGCATCCTTGACTTCTCCCGCAGTCGCAAAATTTTCCTCTTTCAGCTTTTGTTGCAGTTCCTGCTGTTGGGCTTCCGCCAAATCGGCAATTTCTTGATAGCGGGTTTCCGCTTGTGTCAATTGGTTTTGCTTCTCCTGCCACTGACCGTTTTTCACCTCGTAAGTTCGCTTTGCAGCTTCTTCGTTTTGCGCCAGGCGCTCCAGGTATTCGTTGACTTGCCGCTGCAATTCTGCTGCCGGAACGCCATTGGTGATCTGATGCAGTTTTTCCTGTTTTTCCCGCGAATTGGTTTGCGCTTCATTCAGGGATGCGGCAAGCCCCGTCAGTTGGGCACGTAGCGCGCTTTCCCTGTCGGCCGCCGCCGCGAGATCCTGACGGACCCGGTTCCACTGCTGCTCCAGGGTGTCCAGTTTTTGCTGCGCTTCGCTCACCTGCCGGTCTTTGTTTTGCAACTCGGATGCTGCCTGTTCGATGTTTGTCGCGCCGATGGCGTCCAATGCGGCCTGCAGATCGACTTCCGCCTGTTTGGCCAGCTGATTTTTCCGGTCCGATTGCAGCCGGGCCGTTTCCGCTTCCGTGCGGGCGGAATTGACTTTTTGTTGACTGACGGCAGCTGCGGAACCGACGGATGAAAAATCGTCCTTCAGCCGGCGGGCTTTGTCCTCTGCCGCTTGCAACCGTTGTTTCCAGGTGCGGAATGCTTCCCTCTGCCAGTCAAGTTGCTCTCGCTGCAGGGCCAGCGTCTGTAACAACAGGCCGCTTGCCGGCTGCCCCTCCTCGATCGGCAGAAAATCTCCGAGTTCCGTCAGGCTGGCAGCCATTTCCGCCGCGTGAGCGGTTACCTGTTCCTTCAGATCGGCGATTTGGGCGTTTTTAGCCGCCATTTCGGCACGAATGGAAGTCTCCTGTGCTTGCAGCTGTTCGATCGAGGCTTCCAATTCTGCAATCGATGCTTGCAAATGTTCCAGTTCCTCGGAGGAAGCTTCGTGCAGATCGGTTGCCCGAACCGGATTGGGATGTTCAAGCGAACCGCAAACGGGACACGCCTCTCCGTCGCACAGGTCTTCCGCCAGTTTGATGGCCAGCGCTTTTTGGTTTTGCAGGAGCGTTTCCTGGTATTGCTGGCGAGAAGCGGCCAGTTGCTCCCGCATAGTTCCCGATTGGTAAGCGAGCTGTTGCAACGAAGAGTGGAGGTTCTCCAGTTGTTGCTCGAGATCCGAGATTTTTGCGGCGTCTTTTCGGTGTCCTGACTCTGCCCGGATGTACTGATCGACCTTCGCTTTCGCTTCTGTCACACGCAACTCAAGCTGGGATAGGATCTCCTCGTCGGCGGGGCAGTCATTGGCCAATTCATTGATCCGCCGCTGCTGTTCTTCCAGTTCGGCCGTTACTTGTTCGAGTCGAATCCGCATGTCCGCCAGTTCTGTTTCGCAGGTTTCCAGCTCCTTGACACGTTTCATCAATTCCCGTTCGGCTGCCTCCGCTTCATTGAGGGCGGACCGATAGGCTTCGTATTTCCTGAGAGTCTCCTGCACCAGGGCCCTGTATGCGGGTGTGACCCGGTTTTGTTCGAGAATCTCTTTTTCCGTCTGAACGGCTGCCCGGATCGATTCCTGTTGGCGTGTCAGATCCTCCATCGAAGCCTTGGCCAGTTCATGTTCCGCCTGCATTTGGTCCAGCCGGCTTTGCAGATCGTCAACTTTGCCGGTCAAAATTCGGATCTCCCTCTCCAACTCGACAGCCGTTTCCAGTTGCGATTGCTGCCTGATCAGGGCCGGTTCCCGATCCTGTCGTTCCCGTTTCGCAGTTTCGAAACGTTCCAGCGCCGCCCGGGTTTCGGACCGGAGTGTCTGTACCAGATCGCGCAGCTGCTCCACCTCTGCCCGACGGGCTTGCTCCTGTTCGCGGGTCGATTCCAACCGGACCAAGTATGGCAGCACCTTTTCCGCCTGTTCGGATTTCCGGATTTTTTCCGCCAATCGACCGATCTGTGGTTCCATCGCCTGATGCTCGGCGATTTGTTGATTGGTTGCGTGCAATTGCGTTTGCCAGTCGACCAACTGCTTCGTTTCCTCGTATCGCTGTCTTGCTTCCGCCAACTCGCGGTCAGCCGCCGTTTCGTTCCTGACGGCCGCTTGCAGCGCAGACTCCGCTTGCTTCAATGCTTCCTGCGAGCAGTCGCCGAGCACCTTTTGTATTTCGATTACATTTTTGTGCCGCTGGTCCACAGTTTGAAACAGTTGATGTAACTTGTCCGTCAGCTGGCTTCCATATCGCTCCAGGCCAAACAGGCGCTGCAGCATCTGGCGTCTGTCTCGGCCGGCGAGGCGCAGAAACTCGGCAAATTTTCCCTGGGGCAAAACAACCGCTTTCGAAAAATCGCCTTCCTGCAAACCGATTAACTCCTGGATGCACTGGGTGACCTCTCTGTCTTTTTCGGCGATCACGGCAAGCGGTTCGCCGTTCGCGTCCACTTCGATCAGACGGCTGAGAACATTCTTGACCGTCACGTCCCTGTTTCTGTCATAACGCCGGTCGACCCGGTAGGTTCTTCTGTCCGCCCCGCTTCCGATCTGGAATTGAAACGAAACGGAAAGGCTCTTTTCCGCGTGGTTGAGGATTCCCTGCGTGCCGTTTTTCGCCCGTCCGACCGATCCGTAAAGCGCCAGGGTGATCGCGTCGAGAATCGTCGACTTGCCGCTCCCGGTCGGTCCAAAAATCCCGAAAACGCCCGCATCCGACAATTCGTCAAAGCGAATCGTCTGTTTTTCCCGGAAACTGTGTAGCCCATGGATCGTCAGCCAAATCGGTCTCATCCCGCCATATCCTCCCCTTCGTTCCCTGCGTCCTCTGTGTCCGCCTCGTCCATTGCCAGTTCCAGAAACAGCTTGACCAACTCGTCATCCGGTTTGGCCCCACCCTTTTGCCGCTCAAAATAACGGATGAATAACTGGTCGAGCGGCAGGGAGCTCAACTCCTGTTTCGACAGCTGCTGGTCCATCTCAGGCAAAACAGGCCGAATGGTGACGATTCCATCGTGCATCCGGCGCAACGTTGCGATCTCTTCCATGGTCAAAACCGCGTCGGTATGGATCGTCAAGTCGATCCATGCGTTTGCGGCGCGCCCTTCTTCCGCCCATTGCAGCGCCTGCGGCAAGCCCTCGTTCGCGATCCATTTGACCAGCGGTCTGCCTGAAGACAGGGGGATTTCCTGAATGCGGACGGCCTGGCTGGGGCTTGCTTCGAGCAGGACGACCGATTTTTTGTGATTCGATTCCGAGAAGCTGTACGCCAGCGGCGATCCCGAGTAGCGGGCCGGAACCGGCGAGCCGGGCACGGCCTGCGGCCGGTGCAAGTGCCCAAGCGCCACGTATTGAGCCGACCTTGGGAAACATTGCGGGTCGACCGAATAAGCTCCCCCTACTTGAATTTGATGTTCGGAATCGGACATTTCCCCTCCCTGTACGTACAAATGGCTCATCGCCAGATTGATCGTATCTGGTCGGTAATGGGCGGCAAGCTGCTGAAAGATGTGAGCGATCTGCCCATTGTACGCTTTTCGCATCTCCGGATCATCCGTGCTTTGCGACAGAAGTTCCCGCAGGCGTGCCTCGGAGGGATAGGGCAGCGCCGCGATCACAGCCGTCTCCCCGCAAGCGGGGATGGCGAGTTCCAGCCAGGAGTATCCCGCTTGCACTACTTTGACACGATTCGCAACAGGGCTCCCGGAAGGATTTGCGGAAAAATGGATCTCATCCTTCGGGCGTCCAATTAAAACGATCCCGTTGCGAGCCGCCAACGGAGCCGGGGCCACCAGCCGGTCTGGGTTGTCATGATTGCCCGCGATGATCACCAGGCCCCGCGTTCCGTTTGCGGATAACCGGTCGATCGCGTAATAAAACAGTTCTTCCGCGGCGGCGCTGGGATTCGGCGTCTGAAAAACATCGCCTGCCATCAGGACCAGATCGACCGCTTCCCGTTCGCAGATGTCGCAAAGCTCTTCCACAAACTGCGCTTGTTCCGGAAGGCGGTCCCGCCCTTCGATCGTTTTGCCGAAATGCCAATCGGCCGTATGTAAAATGCGCATGCCGGAATCCCCCTCTCATCCGTTTATCACAACTATATCGTAAAGTGTGACAGATCCTGTCAGGGAACAGAGATTTTCAAAACAGATACCGGCATGACTGCATGCCGGCTATCGGTCGCTTGGTATGCTTGTTCTTCTATAACAAGGGAGCAAAATCCTTCCCGCGCCAGTCGAAAATCGGTTACCAAAGGGGGGTCTTGGCTAAAAACGGCACATGCTGTTCCTCCTTGAGAGAGAAACAGCATGTGGATCCTCTTTCTATCGCTTACCCAAAGATCGTATTGAACAACAAGTACACGTTGAGCGCTACAATTACGATCGCAACCGTCCAGGCAAGGATGGACAGCCATAGCGGATTTGCAAACTCGCCCATTTTCCGTTTGTCGCCGGTGAACTGAACGAGCGGAATCACGGCAAACGACAGCTGCAGGGAAAGGATCACTTGACTCAGGATCAGCAGATTGGCCGTTCCTTTCTCACCGGCAACTGCAGTAACGATGACGGCCGGAATGATCGCAATCAGGCGCGTGATCAGCCGCCGCAGCCACGGTTTCAGGCGAATGTTCAGGAACCCTTCCATAATGATCTGCCCGGCCAGAGTGCCTGTGAGAGTCGAATTCTGGCCGGAGGCAAGCAGCGCGACTGCAAACAGGATGCTGGCAGCGGTCGTCCCCAACATCGGCGACAGCAGATTGTAGGCGTCTCCAATCTCCGCCACATCTGTCATGCCTGCCTTGTGAAAGGTTGACGCCGACAAAATCAGGATCGCTGCGTTGATAAACAAAGCAAACAACAGGGCGACAGTCGAATCGATTGTCGCAAACCGGATCGCTTCCCGTTTTCCTGCGCTGTTTTGTTCGAATTTCCGCGTCTGCACGATCGAAGTGTGCAGATACAGGTTATGCGGCATTACGGTGGCGCCGAGAATCCCAATGGCGATGTACAGCATCTCCCGGTTTGTGACGATTTCCGGGGTAGGCACGAATCCGCTCAGCACTTCCTTGACGTTTGGCTTCGAGAGAAACAGTTCGACGCCGAAACAGATCCCGATCGTCACGATCAAAGCGATCACAATCGATTCGATATAGCGAAATCCTTTATTTTGCAACAGCAGGATCAAAAGCACATCGAAAGCGGTGATCAGCACTCCATACAACAGCGGAATTCCGAACAACAGATTGAGGGCGATGGCGGAACCGATCACCTCGGCCAGATCGCAGGCAGCGATCATCAATTCGGCCAGCACCCACAAGCATATCGCCACCGGCTTGCTGTAATGGTCGCGACAGGCCTGCGCCAAATCGCGTCCGGTGACAATTCCAAACTTGGCGGACAAAGCTTGCAGCAAAATGGCCATCAAGTTGGAAAGCATGATGACAGCCAAAAGTTTGTACCCGAACATCGAGCCGCCGGCGAGATCGGTCGCCCAGTTGCCCGGATCCATGTAACCGACCGCCACCAGATAGCCGGGACCGATGAAGGCCAGGATTTTTCGGATCCAGGAACCGGTCTTCGGGATGTTCAGGGAACGGTGCACTTCCGGCAGAGATGGTTGCGAGCCGGGCTGTCTCCAGGCTGTCTCCATGTTCAGCGTTTGTTCACTCATGATGTTTCACCTCGTTCTGAAGGATCATTTGTAGACTCGGGACAAAAAAATGGTTGGCACCAATTGTTTTTCGTTAGGGAAACTTTCTGGGTAAAAAAATGTCTCTCTCCACCACATTCTATACATATGTTGGTGGGCCTATTTTGTGCCACAAATATGTTTCCTTGCAGCATAATTTTTTCCTAAAGGAAACTATCTGAGATCATTATATGCTGTTTTTGAAAAATAGGAAAGGGGTTGGCAGAAAAATCGTTGTGTCACAAGCTTGATCGCCTGTTCGCAATTTCCTATAATTTTATTATGTAAACCTTATCAATCGATGCAGAACGAACGTGCTGGCTTCCACGCAAGCGATCACTAATTGGGACCAGGGTTCGATGCAGCTTGACGAACTCTTGTAAATCATGAGCCGCCTCATCGCCCGCAAAAACGCGGCATGTCGTAAGCAGCTGCCTGTGTCCGTCACCCCCGCAGCATCGCCACTTCCTCATCCGTCAGCTCGCGATACTCGCCCGGTTCCAGCGTTTCATCCAACGCCAAAGGCCCCATCGCAATCCGCTTCAAATACGTCACCTGCTTGCCGACCGCCTCAAACATGCGCTTGACTTGGTGGTATTTTCCTTCATAAATGGTCAATTCGATCTCCGATTCCGGCCCGGAACGGAGAATGGTCAATTCGCCCGGCAGAGTGCGGTACCCGTCGTCCAAAACGACACCTGCCCGAAACGCTTCCGCATCCGCTTCCGTCACGGTTCCCCGGATCACGGCGTAATACGTTTTGGGTACATGTTTTTTCGGTGACAGCAGTTGATGGGCCAGCTTGCCATCATTCGTCAGCAGCAGCAGGCCCTCCGTATCCTTGTCCAACCGGCCAACAGGGAACGGATGAAATGCGGAATGCTGCGGCTCCAACAAATCGATCACCACTTCCGACAGCCCATCCTCCGTCGCGGAAATCACTCCCTGCGGTTTGTTCATCATCAAATAGATATACACCCGGTATTCGACCGCCTGCCCGTCAACCCGAATCTGGTCGCGGTCGGGCGAAACATGCATACCGGGGTCTTTCGCCAGTTCGCCGTTGACCGTCACCCGCTTTTCTTTCACCAGTTTTTTGATCTCCTTGCGGGTGCCAATCCCGATATGCGCCAACATTTTATCCAGCCGTTGCGTCGCTTTTTCCGCCATCGTTCCACCTCATCGCTCTTCCCCGTCTTCCCAGCGCCAACCGGGAGGAAACTCATTTTTCAGCCAGGTGCCGGCTCCCTTCGCCCAACCGAGCGGAAACCCGTCGGCCGTCACCAGATGCCATCCCTTGGCCCACACGTTTCCTTCGTACTGCAGAGTCTCCCCGCGCAAATAGCGAACTACCAGATAATTCTCCTGCTCGCTTGCTGCTGACAGGTCACACCGCTGCACCGCAGCTTGCACAGCCTCTGGCGGCAGTCCGAGCGCAAAGGCGGCACTGGGGCGAAACCGGCCTTTTTCCACCGTACCCAGCAGCCAGCCGGAACGAATCACTTTCAGCCCCCGCAGCGGCGGCAATTCGTCGCTTTCCCACAGCAGATGACCCGATCGTTCGACCACCGTTCCGCCGGCAGGCAGCAACTGCCGCCACAGATCCGGATAGCCCCACACCTGTCGCGAAAATTCGGCAATCGCTTGCCGGGCTGCCGCCGAAACAGGAGGTGTTTGCGGCTTCCGGATGGCGGCAGCGCGTTCGCTTTCGCTGCCCCTAGTGTGCCCGGCAACGTGTTTCATTTTAGCGGCAAAATGTCCCTCGCCCTTCACCTCATGCGGCCACAGCCGACGCATCCCGACCAGTTCGAATTCCGCATGGGCGGATAGGAAGCGGTCCACCTGCTGTTCATTTTCTTCTCCCGAAAAGGTGCACGTGGAGTACACCATTTCTCCGCCAGAACGCAGCATCGCCGGGACAGCGGCCAGAATCGACGCCTGCCACGCCGAGTATTTGGCCACTTCCTGTTCGCTCCAGCGGTGAGCCATCTCCGGCTCTTTGCGAAACATGCCTTCGCCGGAACAGGGCGCGTCCACCAAAATTTTATCAAAAAAACGGGAGAAAGCGGCTGCCAAACGCTCAGGCGTCTCGTTCAGCACAATCGCGTTGACGATGCCGCAGCGCTCGATATTTTTCAAAAGTACCTTCGCCCGCTGCGGATGCGGATCGTTCACCACCAACAGCCCTTCCCTGCCCAGTTGCGAAGCAAGCTGCACCGATTTGCCGCCGGGCGCCGCACACAAATCGAGCACGCGCTCCCCCGGGCCAACCTGCAGCAGTTCGGCAGGCAGCATGGCGCTCGGTTCTTGTATGTAATAGAGGCCCGCGTAGTAATAAGGATGTTTCGCCGGTCTGACTTCCGCTTCATTGTAATAAAAACCGTCACTGCACCAAGGCACCCGCTCCTGCAAATAAGGGAGCAGTTCCCGCAACCTTTCCGGCGAAATTTTCAAGCGGTTGGCCCGTAATCCGGCCGCCCTCGGCTGCTCGTAACTTTGCAAAAATCGCGGAAACTCGCTGCCCAACTGCCGCTCCATTTTCTCGAGAAACACGGGAGGCAACTTCACCCTGTCACTTCCTTTCCCGCTGGTTAAAAGAAAACGAGGGAGTCCCCGCTCCCCCGTTTGTTAATGTATACACCCGTATGCGATTTCATCAGACTATGGTGGAGGGGGTAGGATTCGAACCTACGAAGGCAAAGCCAACGGATTTACAGTCCGCCCCATTTGGCCACTTTGGTACCCCTCCAAAAAATGGAGCCACCTGCCGGACTCGAACCGGCGACCCCATCATTACGAGTGATGTGCACTACCAACTGTGCTAAGGTGGCACTTGTTTTTGCTGCGTCACTTTGTTTTGGTGGTGGCTCGGGACGGAATCGAACCGCCGACACGAGGATTTTCAGTCCTCTGCTCTACCGACTGAGCTACCGAGCCAAAGTGAACTTGCATAAAAAATGGTCGGAATGCAGGGATTTGAACCCTGGACCTCACGCTCCCGAAGCGTGCGCGCTACCAAGCTGCGCTACATTCCGACATCTTCCGCAAAACGGCACGGCTTACAATGCGCCGAACCCTTTACGACATCTCACTGATGGTGCCGGCGAAGGGACTTGAACCCCCACTCCCTTGCGGGAAACGGATTTTGAGTCCGTCGCGTCTGCCAATTCCGCCACACCGGCCAAGTAACATTTGGTGCGGTCGAGAGGACTTGAACCTCCACGGGCTTGCACCCACAAGAACCTGAATCTTGCGCGTCTGCCAATTCCGCCACGACCGCGTATATTTCGTTTGCCAGACTGGCAATTGGGATCGCTTGCCTTCAGTCTACCGTTGTTTTGTCGCGACAAATGGTATCATACCACGTGTTGCCGCTTCCCACAATCCGGCCGGACGATCAAACGGGAACAAAAAACGGTTCTGTTTCGCCAAAATCCGAAACATTCGCCGCTATTCTTCCGATTTCTTTGTTTTTCTTTAACGATCGGGAGTGCAGTCAACGATCAAATGAAAAAGGCGGCGGGTTTGCTCTCTCGCTGCCCTCGCCGCCGATCGTATCCTGCCGATTTTTAAGACAGAATTGGCTGCGGATCGATCTTTTTCGCCGCTTGCTTGCCACTTTTCTCTTTGTTGATTTCGAACGCGGCAAGTATCGCTTCCGGCTCGTTCAGCCCGGATTGCTTCAACTGCTCGATCGATTCCAGCATCCGCTTGTAATCTTTCGGAATCACTTTCACGAACCTGCCGACCATCTGCTCCCACTGGTCGAGAATCTCCTGTGCGTGCCGGCTCCCCGTGTACTCCACATGCTTTTCGATCATGGATTTGACTTCTGCGATTTCCTGCTCATCTTGCAACGCCTCCAACAGCACCATCTCCCGGTTGCAAAGCGCTGCTAACCGCTCCGCCTCTTGTGCCAGCACGTAGACGATACCGCCCGACATGCCGGCGGCAAAATTCTTGCCGACCGGACCGAGGATGACGACCCGTCCGCCCGTCATATACTCGCATCCGTGATCGCCGACTCCTTCCACCACCGCGTGCGCACCGCTGTTGCGGACGCAGAATCGTTCGCCGGCGATGCCGCGGATGTAAGCCTCACCTGCGGTGGCTCCGTAAAATGCCACGTTGCCGATGATCACATTTTCTTCCGGTACAAACGTTGCGTTTTCCGCCGGGTAAATCGCGATCTTGCCGCCGGACAGGCCTTTGCCCACGTAATCGTTGGCGTCTCCTTCCAAGGTCAGCGTGATGCCTTTCGGAATGAACGCGCCAAAGCTTTGCCCGGCCGATCCTTTGAAATGCAGGCGAATCGTATCTTCCGGCAATCCTTCCGCCCCGCAGCGTTTGGTCACTTCGCTGCCGAGGATCGTGCCTGTGACGCGGTTCGTGTTGCCGATCGGCAGTGTCGCCTGTACGCGCTGCCCTCCCACCAGCGCCGGTTCGCAAAGCTTGAGCAGCTGCTGTCGGTCGAGCGTTTCATCCAGCTTGTGATCCTGCGGCTGCCGGTAGAATCGGCCGACTTCCACCGGCACATCCGGCTGGTACAAAAGCGGGGACAGGTCCAGATGCTTGGCTTTCCAATGCGATTTCGCCCGTTCGCCAACGGTCAGCACATCGGTGCGGCCGACCATTTCCTCGATTGTCCGGAAGCCCAACTGCGCCATGATTTCCCGTACTTCCTGGGCGACAAAGCGCATGAAGTTGACGACATGCTCCGGGTCGCCCATGAACTTCTTGCGCAGTTCCGGGTTTTGCGTTGCGACGCCAACCGGACATGTGTCAAGATGACAGACGCGCGCCATCACGCAGCCGAGAACCACCAGCGCAGCGGTCGAGAAGCCGAACTCTTCCGCTCCCAACAGAGCGGCGATGACTACGTCGCGGCCGGTCATCAGCTTGCCGTCCGTCTCCAGTACCACCCGATCGCGCAGACGGTTCAGCAAAAGGGTCTGGTGGGTTTCCGCCAACCCCAGTTCCCACGGCAGGCCGGCATGCTTGATACTGGTGCGCGGCGACGCACCCGTGCCGCCTTCGTGCCCGCTAATCACGATTACGTCGGCCAGCCCTTTTGCCACTCCGGCCGCGATCGTGCCGACTCCTGCTTTCGCCACCAGTTTGACGCTGATGCGGGCGGCAGGGTTCGCATTTTTCAGGTCAAAAATCAATTGTGCCAGGTCTTCGATCGAATAGATGTCATGGTGCGGCGGCGGCGAAATCAAGCCGACTCCCGGCGTTGAGCCGCGCACTTCCGCGATCCACGGGTACACCTTGTTGCCCGGCAGCTGGCCGCCCTCTCCCGGTTTCGCTCCTTGCGCCATTTTAATCTGAATCTCGTCCGCATTGATCAGATAGTGGCTGGTGACGCCAAACCGCCCCGACGCCACCTGCTTGATCGCGCTGCGCCGCGAATCGCCGTTTTCATCCGGAACATAGCGCTTTGGATCTTCACCGCCCTCACCGCTGTTGCTTTTGCCGCCGATCCGGTTCATCGCGATCGCCAGGGCTTCGTGCGCCTCCTGGCTCAGCGCGCCGTACGACATGGCGCCCGTCTTGAAGCGGCGGCAAATCGATTCGACCGATTCCACTTCGTCGATCGGCACCGGCTGGCGGTCGGTCTTGAACTCGAACAGGTTTCGCAGGAAGGCCAGCTGCTGCTCGTTGGCCATCTCCGAATATTTTTTAAACAATCCGTAGTCGCCCTGGCGGCAAGCCCGCTGCAGTGTATGCACCGTTTTCGGGTTGAACGCGTGATACTCGCCGTCACGCCGCCATTGAAAATCGCTGCCCGGCTCCAGCTTGTCTGCTGCTTCCGACTGGAACGCCTGCGCGTGCCGCATCAGAGTTTCTTTCGCGATCTCAGCGAGCCCGATCCCCCCGATTTGCGACGAGGTACGGGTGAAGTAACGGTCGATCACCGACTGGCCGATCCCGATCGCCTCGAAAATCTGCGCGCCGCGATAACTCTGCACCGTCGAGATGCCCATTTTCGACATCACCTTGACGACGCCTTCCGTCGCCGTGCGGATATATGTTTCCACCGCTTCCGCATGCGTCACATCCGCCAGCACGTTTTGTTCGATCAACTGTTTCAGCGTGGCGATCGCCAGATACGGGTTGACCGCGTCCGCACCGTAACCGATCAGCATCGAAAATTGGTGCACGTCGCGCGGTTCGCCCGATTCGACGAGCAGGCTGACTTTCGTCCGCGTGCCCTGACGGACCAGATGATGATGCAGACCGCTGACAGCCAGCAATGCCGGAATGGCCGCCCGCTCCGAATCGATTCCCCGGTCGGACAGGATCAGCAGGCTGTACCCGTCTTCGATCGCCGCATCGGCCGCCGCGAACAACCGGTCGAGCGCATTCTCCAGCTCTTCTTCGCCGTTGGCAGCCGGGAACAGGATCGGCAGCGTCTTCACTTTAAAATCGGAATGCGGATTGTACCGCAGCTGCGCCAATTGTTCATCGGACAAAATCGGCATTTCCAGCCGGATGCGACGGCAGTTTGCGGCGTCAGGCTGCAGCAGGTTGCCTTCCGAGCCGAGCGTCGTCACCGTCGAAATGACGCATGCTTCGCGGATCGCGTCGATCGGCGGGTTGGTCACCTGCGCAAACGACTGTTTGAAGTAGTTGTACAACAGCTGCGGCCGGTCGGACAGCACGGCCAGCGGCGTATCGATCCCCATCGAGCCAAGAGGGTCTTTCGCTTCCGTCACCATTGGCGCCAGCTGTTTGTTCAGTTCTTCCTGCGTATAGCCGAACGCTTTTTGCAGTTGCAAAATCGTCTTGCTGTCCAGCTCCGGTTCCGCATCAGCCGCCGGCAGATTTTCCAGCGGCAGCAGGTTGTCTGTCAGCCATTTACGGTACGGATGTTCGCTTGCGATCTGATGTTTGATCTCCTCGTCGGACACGATCCGTCCCTGTTCGAGATCGACCAGCAGCATCCGGCCGGGGCTGAGGCGCCCTTTCTGGAGCACGTTTTCTTCCGGCACGTCGAGCACGCCGAATTCGGACGCAAAGATGATCGTGTCGTCCGTCGTCACATAGTAACGGGCCGGACGCAGGCCGTTCCGGTCGAGGATCGCTCCGATCCGTTTTCCGTCCGTAAACGAGATGGCGGTTGGGCCGTCCCACGCTTCCATCAGGCAGCTGTGGTACTCGTAAAACGCTTTTTTCGGGTCGGTCATGTGGGGGTCCTGATCCCACGGTTCCGGTATCATCATCATCGCCACGTGCGGCAGGGAGCGTCCCGCCAGCACGAAAAATTCAAAACAGTTGTCCAGAATCGCCGAGTCGCTGCCCTCCATGTCGATGATCGGCAAGACTTTTTTGATGTCGTCGCCGAAAGCGTCCGACGCGAACATTTTTTCCCGCGCCATCATCCAGTTGATGTTACCCTGCAGCGTGTTGATCTCTCCGTTGTGAATCAGATAGCGGTTCGGATGCGCCCGCTCCCAGCTCGGGAACGTGTTCGTGCTGAAGCGCGAGTGCACCAGCGAAAAGGCGGACGCGAACGACGGATCCCGCAGATCCAGGTAAAAATCGCCCAACTGCTGCGGCGTTAAGAGCCCTTTGTAGACGATCGTCCGGCTTGAGAGGCTTGCGACGTACACATCGCGGCCGACCGCTTTTTCAAATTGCTTGCGGATGACATACAGTTTTCGTTCAAACGAGATCGTATCCGCGATGTCGTCGCTAGCGCCGATCAGCACCTGGCGGATGAACGGTTGGCTCGCTCTCGCCAACTGGCCGATTTTGCCGCTGTCGGTCGGAACGGTGCGCCAACCCAATAGGTGCTGCCCTTCCGCCTGAATGATCGATTCCAGCCGTTTCTCGCAAACTGCCCGGCGAGTCTCATCCATCGGCAAAAACAGCATGCCGACGCCATATCTGCTCTGTGCAGGCAGTTCAATCTTCGCCTCGCCGCAGGTTTTCGCAAAAAACGCATGCGGAATCTGCAGCATGATGCCGGCGCCGTCGCCCGTTTCCGGGTCGCTGCCAAGCGCCCCCCGATGCTCCATCCGGCACAGCATCTCCAACCCTTTTTTCACCGTTTCGTGCGACGCTTTCCCTTTCAGGTTGGCGATAAAACCGATCCCGCACGCATCATGTTCATAGGATGGGTCATACAGCCCCTGCTTGCCCGGCAACCCTCGCATCGTCATGACCTCCACTCCTTCTTCTGTTGAAATCTTGCAAATTTACCGGCGCCTTTTTTTCTTTGTCCGGTTTCTCTCTGTACGAATCGAACGCACATCAAACAGTACGGTTGATATCTATTTTAGGGTTGAACATTCATATTAACAATATATAATTTAGATAAAAATGATCGCAAAAAGAGAACGATACAAATCGAGGGGATTTGGATGGAGTTGCGGCAGTTGAAATATTTTATTGAGGTAGCGAAACGGGAGCATGTGACGGAAGCGGCGCACGCTCTGCATGTGGCGCAATCGGCCGTCAGCCGGCAGATCGTCAATCTGGAAGAGGAGCTGGGGGTCCAGCTGTTCATCCGGGAGGGGCGGAATGTGCGGCTGACTCCGGTTGGCAAGATTTTTCTGGAGCACATCGAAATGGCGATGAAAGAGATCGACAAAGCGAAACAGGAGATCGACGAGTTTCTCGATCCGGAAAGGGGCACGATCCGCGTCGGCTTTCCCAGCAGCCTGGCGGCTCATACGCTGCCGACCGTAATCTCGGCGTTTCGTTCGCAGTACCCGGATGTCGGATTTGAATTGCGGCAAGGTTCCCTGTCCTATTTAAGGGACGCGGTGATCAGGGGGGAGATCGATCTGGCGTTTGTCGGTCCCGTACCGACAAATGACAGGGAGGTGCGCGGGCAGATTTTTTTCGTCGAGCAAATCGTCGCCCTGCTGCCTTCCCACCACCCGCTGGCCGAGCAATCGGCGATCCGTCTGTACCAACTGCGCAACGATTCGTTCGTGCTGTTTCCCACTGGCTTTGTCCTGAGGAAAATCGTGACGGATGCGTGCCAGCAGGTGGGCTTCCAACCGAACGTATCGTTTGAAGGGGAGGATATTGACGCGATCAAAGGGTTGGTCGCCGCCGGGCTGGGGGTGACGCTGCTGCCGGAAGTGACGCTGATCGACAACACACCGCGCACAACCGTTAAAATTCCAGTGATCGAACCGAACGTGACGCGCACGGTCGGCGTCATCATTCCCAACAACCGTGAGCTGGCGCCTTCGGAAAAGCTGTTCTACGAGTTTCTGAAGGAATTTTTCACCGCTCTCAACAAGTTCAGCCAGTGAACGTTTCGCCTGCTGGCGACTGATGCAGGGTGTCGCGGAAGACGGATGCAGCGCCGGTGCCCGGCAGGCGAGCGGACCTCATGCAAACAGCGCACTCAACCATTTCACCCAATAGGCGGCCGGCACCAGCAACGCCTGGGCAAGCAGAGTGCCAATCAATTGATCCAGATTCCCAATCCGAGGGTGAGCACGATCACCAGACAGAAGGCGAGCTTCACCGCCCAACGGGGAAACACGCGAGGGAGCAAAAACATGTTCCGCAAATCGATCATCTGGCCGATCACCAAAAATCCCAGTACGCCGCCGTTGGTGGTCAGGCCCGCCAACGAGCGGGCGACAAACGCGTCCGCTTCCGAGCAGAGAGACAGCAGAATCGCCAGCCCCATCATTGCCAGCACCGACCAGACCGGATGGTGCCCGATCGAAGTCACCACCGACGCTGGTAAAAACGTTTGCAGCAGGGCAGCCACCGCTGCGCTCAGAATGACAAACACCCCGACTTCGAAAAATTCGATGATCGCATGTCCGATCACCGCACTGAAAACACTCCGGGCCGACCGGCGAGGCGGTGGGGCGGCAGCGGTTGCCGCCAATTCCAACACAGGCAGTTCATACTTTGCAGCGATCGCCCGTCTGCCGGCTTTCGCTTCGATCGACAACAGGAACCAACCGACGACAACCGAGATTCCGAATGTGGCCGCTACCCGCGCCCACATCATCGCGGGATTCATGCCGAACGCCACGTAGGTGGCCGTCATCGTCAACGGGTTGACCACCGGCGCCGCCAGCGTAAAAGCCATCGCCGCCGAGACGGAAACCCCTTTTCGCATCAGGCTGCGGGCGACCGGAATCGTGCCGCAGTCGCAAACGGGCAGCACCAGCCCCAGCAAGCCGGCAACCACTACGGCGAGCACCCGATTGTTCGGCATCAATCGCAGCATGGCGTCCTGCGACACCAGTTCCTGGATCAGCGAGGACAGCAGGACGCCCAGCAGAATGAACGGCAACGATTCCAGCACAATCGACAAAAAAATCGTCTGTGCGCCTTGCCACATGTTACTTCCCTCCCCCTGCCAGGTTGATGCTTGGGGGATACTCATAAGGATCTTTCGGTTCCGGAATTTTCTGCGCACTGTGGGCGATCAGCACGGGCTTCAGTTCATAGCCGTAATACCAGCTCACCGGCGGCACCCGGTCGATTTCCGGCCACTTGCGGGCCGACAGCGTGCCGTCGATCTCCAGCCAGGTATCGTTCGGATACTTGGCCGCATCTTTCATTTCCACCGTAATGCCCAGGGGAACGGTGTCGGCCGCACAATGCACCATCACGAAGCGCATCAGGATCAGCCGGTTGTCCGGCCACCCCGGCGGGTGATACACCAGCCCCTGAAACCGAAAACGCTGGTTGAAATAATACTCCGGTGCAAGCAGGATGTTGCTCTCCAGTTCGATCAACGGCAAGCGGGAGCCGGGTGCCGGTTTGGGCGGTAGCGGCATTCCCTTGACCTCCGCTTTCGGCACTTTGCTCAAGTCCACCTTGTCGCTTGCCGCAGAGCTGCCGGCTGCAGTCTGCTGCTGCGGCACCGCCGGGGAGACGCCCGGATCGGTCTGCTTGTTCTCGATCAGGGCCGGAGGTCTTGCCGGCTGGGTTGTGTACAGGCCGCTGTTCAGCATCGAGCTGCCGAGCGACTGCGTCGGAACAGCCAGCCCCAACAACACCGGTACCAGGAAAACAATCCAGCTTTTGCGCGGCCCGGATCGGTGCTCATGTTCATGGTGGTGATGTGAATGGCCGTGCGCGTGGCTGCAGTAGTCTGCCGCATGAAACACAGTGATCGCCGCATAAATAGTCATGACGATCAGAACGCCGAGTGTGATCAGCAGCAAGACCGCCATAGTCGGGGACACCAATTTGTGGATCTCCCCCGTTTGAAACAGCTTGATCAGAAACACGCAGAAGCCGAACAGGATCAACGCCTGTGCAAGTCGTCCCATATCCAACCGAATCCGCCTCATTTTCATTCTCCTTCATACTGCCGATTGTGATCCGAGTCTGTCCGACCCCATTCTACAATGGATGCTTACGCTTGTAAATAAGAATTATTACGATTTGTTATTCGCCCCCGCCTGGTATGAACACCGTATCCGTCCATCGGATGTGCCTGCCATCCGGATACTCGGCATCGATCACAAACGTCCACTTTCCCGACATGGTAAACGGCAGATCCGCCTGGTAGGATCCTTTGTCGAGTTTACGGGCCGGGATCGGTTCCAGCCCCATATCCATTTCGGTCATATTCAGTTCCACCTGCACCTGCTTCGGTTCCATGCCGGCCGCCGTATCCGGCAGGCGGATCGTCATCGTCTGCCAGCCGAGCTGCAATTGGGAAATCTGCACGACAGCCTGCAGCCGATCCGCCTGCAGTGTTTCCGAATAGCTTTTGACCGGCAGCGGATAGGCGATCTGGCTCATCCACACGCCAGCCAGGAGCGCCAGCATACCGGCCGCCGTTTCCCAGCGCAACAAACTCTGTGACAATGTGCGACCGTCCCGTTTCCATCGGCGGGTCTGGTTCAGCGCCAACAGGAGCATGCTTGCGATCAGGCCGATTTTGACAAGCAGCAGGTTTCCCCACGCGCCGCCCCGCTGCACAAGCGATGTCCAATCGGTCTGGATCGCCGCCATGCCAACTCCGGTCAGCAGTATCGCGCCTGCCGCAAATGAGGCAACGCGTGCAAAAAACGGCCGGAAAGCGGCCCGGTCGATCGGCTGCCCGCTGGTCCATTCCCAGCGCAAAGCGAGCAGCAAACAGCCAAGTCCTCCCAGCCAAATGGCAATCGTCAGCAAGTGCACGATTCGCAGCAGGAAAGCGAGCCACAGCGGTTCAATCCCCCATGCGTGGCCGCCAAACGCCAGACTGCCCGCAAGCAGCAGCCAAATGAACAGGTACCAGCCTTCCACCATCCGGGGGATCGCCAGCAAGCAGAGCAGCACCAACTGCGCAAGCACCATCCCGGCAAACGGGGATTGGCCGAGCAGTTTCCACTTGCCAGCCAGCAGCTGCGATGTCAGACCGCCCCCCGGCAAGGTTGCCGAATACACGAACCATTCGCCGATCAAACCGCCAACCAACAGCAGCCAGCCGAGTCGCCACCCGCGTCCCGCTAGTTGCGCAAAACTCGGCAAACCGAATCGCTTCCCAAACCAGGCAAGCCAGGCCAGACCGCTTGCCAGCAGGATGCTTGCTTCCACCAGGTACCGGAGAGCGATCAGCAAAAATTTCTTTTGATCGAGCGAGTTCTCGCCGATCGGCGCCGTTTCGCCCGGCGAAACGCTGCCCACTGAAAAAGCGTAGGAGCCGTTGACCGGATGGCCGTCTTCCGAAACGACGCTCCAGACGACGGTATATGTCCCTTCCTCCAACCGGGGAAGTTTCGCGTACATCCGGGACGCTTTGCCCGGTGTCAATTTGGGCCCGTCAAGCTGGATGGGCCGCGCATTCCAGTCGTACATTTTGAGATCGATCAAATCCGGTTCCAGCGGTTCGCTGAACTCCAAAGCGATTTCTTCCGGGCTGGCGGGGACGACTTGTCCATTATGGGGCGTCATCGTCAATAGGTTCGCATGCGCAAAAGCGGCTGACGGAGCGATGCACAACGCCAACAGGAAGCCCATCCACCAGATCTTCAAACGTTTCATGAACCATTCACCCGTTTCGATTCCGATTCTTCCGCATGCAACGAAACCGGTTGCCTGGCACCGGTCGTTTCACTCTTTCCCCGCCAGTGTACCGATTTTTTCAGGCGTTTTCAATGGTTTTACCGATGTGGTTTGTTTGTGCCCCGTTGCTGCCACGCGGTTATATGCTTGCGACTATGCCTATTTGGCCTGATCTTCTTTTGCCAGTTCGGCGATCACATTTGCCAGCAGATCGGCTGCGCGGTACGCCTCTTCTAAACTGTTTTGCGGGCCGCCGATTTCGATCAGAACCGCATTCGGTGAGAGGTCTTGATTGTATTTCGTGTCGTAGGCGGGATTCGGCAGTTTCTTGTGCACGCCGCGCGACAGGCCCGGATACAGCTGCTCCAGCCGGTTATGAAGCTTCAGGGCAAACTGCGAGTTCTGCTGCCAGTTCGGGTTGGAACCGCCGATGATAAACGACACTCTGGCGACATCCTGACCGTTCCATTTGAATGTTGTCTTGTCTCGGTCGAACGAATCCCGGTGGATGTCAAACAGCATTTTCACGCTGTCGTATTTTTTCAGGATGTCCTGCACTGTTTTCCGCGACAAATCGTATTCATTCTCATCCTTGCCTTTGAACCAGTAATCGTTTTTCGTCTGAATAGCCGCCACTCCTTTTTCTTTCAGCGATTTCTGCAGACGTTCGCCGACCAGCGTGATGTTTTTGTCGCGATCGTACGCGGCGTCAAAGTCGGTGATGCCTTTCAGTTCGGGCAAAAACGATTCCCGGTTGTGCGTATGGTAAATGTAGACAAGCGGCTTGCCGTCCGTTTGCACCGGCTGCGGCGGCGGTTGCGGCGCGGGAGGCTGGTCCGGGTTGCCGTTTTGCGGCGGCAGTTTGTCTTCACCGGGAGGTTCCTGATGGTCTTTCGTCAGCGGCTCGAAGTTGCTGACCGCCATCGCCGGGATCTGTCCGCCCAGCATCGTCACCGGCTGCCCCACATCAATGTCGGAAAACAGATAAAACAGCATCGCCGACCAATGGGAGCGCTTCTCTTTCGCTGCATCGAGGTTCGGGTCGGACGACACATACATCGGAATCTCCTGCCGCATGATCGAGCTGAGCGACTGGTTGCTGACTGAATGAAGCAGCCGCATGGCAACCGAATTCTGATTGCCCACTGCCAGCAACTGCACCGCCACGGCGCTTATCAAAATCAACAAAACGGCGACCGCCACGCACATCGTGATGACGACAGTGCGGATTTGCCCGGTTCCGACATGCACGGTCATCGACCGGAACGGTCTCTGCCTGGGATGACGGTTCATCGTATGGCTCCTCTCATCATCTTTTTACAAGAATCATATGTTGCGAGATTCCGCTTTATCCCCTTTTTTTTGTACAACAAAAAAAACGGGTGCGAATTCAGGTCCCCAAAACGGTCCAAGCGTTCCAATTCGGAACACTCAGGCGGTCTTTTGCCATCTTGTCTGCTGCAGGCGGGAAATTGTATCCGGAAGGGGAGTGGGAAGTTTCTGAAAGGGAGATTGACAGTCGCAAGCAACAAAAAAAGCACGCTCCCGCGTGCCGGTTGGTGGGCCCAAGAAGATTCGAACTTCCGACCTCACGATTATCAGTCGTGCGCTCTAGCCAACTGAGCTATAGGCCCGTGGTGAGCCATGATGGACTCGAACCATCGACACCCTGATTAAAAGTCAGGTGCTCTACCAACTGAGCTAATGGCTCATTCGCTCGGTACTAGAGTAATAGTACCATGCGGGTCGATACGGCTCAATCTTCCGGGCGAAACAAATCGAACAAAAATCCCCGTACAAGCGATGAAAAGGCGAAAAATCAGACGGATTCTCGATGTTTCTCGCAATTTTAGCCGGTTAACGGAGGTTTGGGTATCGTCATCGCCGTTTCATACATCAGCCAGCCGAGCACCGCCGCCAAGCCAAAATAGGCAAGTCCGTAGACGATTCGCGTTTTCGCGGACACCCGATAATATTCCTCTTCCCGGATCGCAGCATACCGGGCATCAGCCGTGTAGGCCACCCGCACGAGAAACGTCACCGATTCCCTCTGTCGGATCGTCCTAAACAACTCCACCTGCTCGATGCGTCCTGCACCAAACGGAAACTCCCCGATTTTGCCGATTCCCGGGTAGTCGACGGCACAGATGTGCTGCTGATCGGCAAGCGTGCAATATTGGACAAACGGCAGCTCCCTCCGGTGCTCTTCAGCAGGGATCAGGATGCCCGCTTCGTCAAAAACGGCCGCGTCCACCGTCCATTTCACAACCTGCTTCCGTTCTGCCGGTGCCTCGCGGACAAATTTTTGGTACAGTTCCCAGGCGAACAGCGCCCAGAAAAACAGGAACACCACCGCCTTCAGATAGAGAATGATAACCAGCCCACCGATCAGCCCGACCGCCCACAGCCAGCGGGAGATCGCGGTGACGATGCGGCCTCCGTCGAGCGGGTGGATCGGCAGCAGATTGATCAGATTGAGAAAAAATCCAACCTGCGCAATCGCGTACAGCGGCCGGTATCCGGTCAGCTTGGCTGCCAGGAAGGCGAGTAATGCGGCGATGCTTCCCACCAGCGGGCCGCCGAATGCGACGTACGCTTCCGTCTTCGCGTCGGCCGGCTGTTTTTTCAAGGTGATCAGCGCTCCCAGAAAAGGGATGAACGCCGGTGCGGAAACGGGCAACCCTTTGCGTCCGGCCGCCCACACATGTCCCATCTCATGAAAAAACAGCATCACGACGATCCCTACGGCAAACGTCCACGGATAGATCAAAGCGTAAGCTCCCACCATCAAAGCCATGCTCCAGATGGTACCGCCCGCTTTGCCGAGCTTCAACAAGGGCAGCAGAAATTTCAGTTTTCCGCTCAGCGCGGCCAGCAGCGCTCCGATGCCGCCGGCTGTCTTCCAGTAGCCGTTTCCTTCTTTCCGTTCGCTCAATTTGCTCCCTCCCGTTGCCCGCAGGGGGTTCATTTACCGGTTTTCATCCGTGATTTCACCATTCGCCAACAAGTTGATCATCCATGATCAAAAACCCCTTTGATACGAAGTACCAAAGGGGCCCTGGATTCAGATGTTGGCAAGCAGGAATTCGGACAACTCCTGCGCTTCTGCTTCGGTCGGGAGGGCGAACGCTTCCGCCAAATACCCTGCATTGGCCGCATCTTTTTGGTCGAGGATCGCCGCCCGGCTTGTCTGCAGGCAGATCACCACTTTTTTTCCGTAAAAATGGGCGGTCGTTACGATCATCAAATCAAACCGGCCGGAATCTCCGACAAAGCCGACATAGCGGGTGTCCGTTTTTTCTTTCTGGTCGTACATGAAAATGCGGTCTGCCATCTGTTTCACTCCAAACGGGTTCCTCTTTCGGCAGGCTCATTATAACAAGCGCTTGTATCGATTGCAACGCAAAAACTTTTGCCCTGACGCGGCGGAAAAACGGGTTTTCACGCCATTACCACGCTACCTCATCCAATGTTTCGACGCGTGGAACGCAAATTCCCCTTTCCTGCAAAAACCGTTCATAGCTCGCCAGCAGATTCTGCCCCGCTTCGATCGCTTCTTTCACCTCTTCCGCCCGGATGAACGTTTCCGTCAACTCCCTGTAAGCTTCGGGAATGTGCGGAAACTCGTAACTTTCCTTGACAGCCGCGTAATAGCCGCGCGTGATCGGTCGTCTGTTGAGCAGCGCCAGCGCGAGCGCGATCTCCCGCACCACTTCGTACACGAACAGTTCCCGTTCCCGTGTGTTGCCGCGGCGCGGGAGCGAGCGGATTTTGTTGAATGATTCGTACGCGATTTCCGCCCCATGCGCGAGGAAAAATCGGGCGATCGCCGCATCCGGCAAACGGCTGTACGTATCGAGCAGTTCCCGGCGCTGTTTTTCTTCTCCGGCCAACAACTGCAACGCAGCCAAGTTTCCCATCAGCCACGGCAGTTGCAGGTCGGGCTCGGCCAGGCGCCGGTGGATCCGTGCGATGGGAAGCAGATTCACTTCGATCGGGATTCCCCGGTAGAGAAACGTTTTATCCGCCTGCGGGCCGCCTTCTTTTACCACATACATCATCTCGATGTCGGAAAACTCCGTGTCGCGGCCGATCGCTGTCGAACCGTAGACCCCGCCGAACAGAATCGAATTTTTGTACGCATGCTGCACGCGAATATGGATACCGCGTACCACTTTGATCCGGTCACCGTGCTGCATATGCCACCTCGAACCGATGAAGTTGCTTCCATGATATAAAAAAGAACGCTTCCCCACAATCTGGAGGGAAGCGTTTGAGCGGTTATTTTGGTGCCGGCAGCGGGATTTCGATATATTTGCCGTTTTTCATGGTCGTGGCTGTCGGGCTGGTGATCAATGCGCCGTCGTCTGCCAACCCTTTGGCCAGCAGCGGAATTTTGTCATCCGTCAACTGCTTGCACGCATCGCTGATTTTGGCCTTGATCGCCGCCGGGTCGTCGGTTGTCCCCGCCAGTTCCATCGCCTTCGCCAGTACGTACATCGTCATGTAATGGTACAGCGTTTCTGAAGTCGGAATTTTGTCTGCCCCAAACTTTAGCTTGTATTTTTCAACGAATTTCCTGGTTCCTTCCGTCGGGTACAGGGACGCTGGCTGTACGCCGATCACGCCTTCCAGCAGCTTCGGGTCTTTCAGGATCGGCTCTATTTCTTCCACTTTCGCCTGGTCCATCACGATGAAACCGCCTTTAAAGCCTTGTTCGCGGGCCGCTTTGATGACCAGCGCGGTCGGCTGCGACGCCCCGCCCACAAACAAGACGTCCGGTTTCGCCGCCAAAGCCTTGCTGACAGCCGCCGAAAAGTCGCTCTCCTTGTTGTAGTCTACCGGGCTTTCCGCAACGATTTCGCCGCCCAGCTCTGTCCAGGTTTTCTTGAAGACGGTCGTCCAGTCTTTCGCGTACTGGTGAGTTCCGGGCACCAGCGCCACTTTTTTGCCAAACCGCTTGATCATTTCCTCGGAGAACGGTTTCGGATAAATGTCGTAGCGCGGCGGGATGCGAACGGTCAGCGGATTTTTCGCTTCCGTCACTTTCGGTTCGCTGGTGTAGGCGGCAATCAGGAATTTTTCCTGGACGTTGATGTTTTGCAAGGCTAACACACCACCCGAATGGGGAGTGAAGATAATCGTTGCTTTGTTTTCCGTTTTCAGGCGACGCGCGTTCGTGACCGTTTCGTTCGGCAAATATTTGTCGTCCAATGCAGCAAGCTTCAGCGAGATCGTGTCTTTTCCGACCTTGATGCCGCCTGCCGCGTTGATGTCGTCGATCG
Organism: Effusibacillus pohliae DSM 22757; assembly: GCF_000376225.1. Taxonomy (NCBI): domain Bacteria; kingdom Bacillati; phylum Bacillota; class Bacilli; order Caryophanales; family Alicyclobacillaceae; genus Effusibacillus; species Effusibacillus pohliae. The sequence goes on along the minus strand of NZ_AQXL01000134.1, from coordinate 103,311 downwards.
CCATCTGTAAGCCATCCAGCGTATTTTTTCCATACAATGCCGCTCCGCCGCTTTGTGGTCCGGACCATCCGATGCTGACCACCTTCGTTTGACCGCCGCTTCCTCCGTTACTCCCGCCCCCCGTCTGCTGGCTGCCGCATGCGGTCAAAAACAGCAGCGACGCGGCGGTCGACCAGGCGAAAAGAGATTTCCATTTCTGTTTCATTTGCCCCTCTCCCCTTTGACCCTTATCTTCTCGTTCCCGTAAAAAACCGGTTGCCCGCACAATCAAGCTCCGATATAAGCGCGCCTCACCTCCTCGTTGCGGTTTAATGACTCGCTGCTGCCTTCGAGCACCAGCTGCCCGTTTTCGATCACATAGCCGCGGTGGGCGATCTGCAAGGCGGCGCACGCGTTTTGTTCTGCCAGCAGGACGCTTGTTCCGCTGCGGTTGATTTCGCTGATCGTCTCGAACATCTGCTGCACCACAAGCGGCGCCAGACCGACCGACGGTTCATCCAGCAAGAGCAGCTTCGGTCTGGACATCAAGGCGCGGGCGATCGCCGCCATTTGCTGCTGGCCGCCGCTTAACGAACCGGCCGGCTGATCTTTCTTGTCATAGAGGATCGGAAACAGTTGAAAAATTTGTTCGAGCGATGCGGCGATACCCCTCTTGTCCCGGCGGTGGATATAAGCGCCGAGCGTCAGATTTTTCAGCACCGACATATCCGGAAACAGCTTCCGTCCTTCCGGACATTGTGCAATCCCCGCCCTGACGATCCGGTCGGGCGACCAGCCGCTGATCGGTTGACCCATGAATTCGATGCTGCCCGCCGCTGGCTTCAGGAGACCGCTGATGGCACGAAAAATCGTGCTTTTCCCGGCGCCGTTGGCCCCCAACAGAACCACCAGTTCGCCTGCCCGCACTTCCAGGTTCACCGAATGGAGCGCCGTGAAGCTCCCGTACTTGACTGACAGATCGTTAAGCTTCAACATGGTAAGCCCCTCCCAGATAGGCTGCGATCACCGTTTCGTTCTGGCTGATTTCCGCCGGGGTTCCTTCCGCGATCTTCGCCCCCTGGTTGAGCACCATGATCCGGTCGGCGAGGTTCATGATCATCTGCATTTTGTGTTCAATGATGCAAACAGTCAGCCCCGCGTTTTTCATCTTGCGGATCAGCTCGGCCAGGCGGCTGGTTTCGTTCGCATTGATGCCCGCCGCCGGCTCATCCAGCAGCACCAGTTGCGGATCGGTTGCCAGGGCGAGCGCGATCGCCACCCGTTTTTGCGCTTCCTGCGAAATGCTGGCCACCGGCCGTTCGGCCAGCTCGGCCGCCCCGACAAACGCGAGCGCTTGCATCGCTTTCTCCCGGCACTTCTGTTCCTCCCGCCGGTAGCGGCCGGTGCGCATGATCGCTCCCCACAGCCCGCTTTTGGTCCGCAGCCGGTGGCCGATGATCAGATTGTCGATGACGGTCGCTTCCGCAAACAGCTTGGTTGTCTGGAACGTGCGGGCAATTCCCAACCGCGCCATCTGATAGGAGGGGCTGCCGGTTACATCCCGGCCGTTCAACAGCAGCCGACCGCCGGAAGGTTGGTGAAAACCGCTGATCAGATTGAAAAATGTGGTTTTGCCCGCCCCGTTCGGCCCGATGACGGCGGTGATCTGCCCCGCGCGGATTTCAAAATCGACCTCGTTCACCGCCGTGTTGCCGCCAAAACGTTTCGTCAATTTTTCCGCCTTAAGCATCGACTTCCCCTCCCGCCATCCGGCGATCCTGCATTGCTATTCGAGCTCCCGCTTCCTGCGGCACCCCGGCTTGGCCGGCCGCAACCCGTTTCATCCTGCGGCGATGGATGGCTCCGATAATGCCATACGGCAAGTACATCACAATCAGAACCAAGAGCGGCCCGAAAATCACCATCCGATACTCTTGCCAGGACTGCAGAAGCTGCATCCCGACCGTGACCAGCGTCGTACCGACAAACGGGCCCCACAGGGTGCCGATGCCGCCGACCAGCAGATACAGCAGCATGTCGAACGTGTGCTCGACCGACGCAATGTCGGGACCAATAAAGCGAATATAGCCCGCATACAGCGCGCCAGCCAAACCGGCCAGCACTGTCGCGTGTACAAATGCCAGCAACTTGTTGCGCATCACGTTGATCCCGAGGGCTTCCGCCAGCTCCTCGCTGTTGCGGATCGAGACGAATGTTCTGCCGACCAACGAGTGGATGATCCGGTAGTTGATCCAGGATGTCAGGAGCAGGAAGCAGAGGATCAGGTAATATTGCGAGGAAAGGGTCGCAAACTCGAGCGGGCCGATTTTTGCAATGGGAATCCCCAGCAGGCCGCGGACGCCCTCCGTCAGCGATTCCCATTTTTCGATCACCAGCAGGAGGATGACGCCTACGCACAGCGAAAAGATCGCGAAGTAATGGCCCTTCGTCCGTAGCGAAATGATGCCGACAGCCGCGCCGACCGCCCCGGTCAGCAAAATGGCAGCTGCCAGCGCCACAAGAAACGGCATCCCCGCCTTTGCCATCAGAAGGCCGTACGTATAGGCGCCGATCCCGAAAAATCCGGCGTGCGCCAGCGACAACTGGCCGGTATAGCCGGCGATCATGTTCATCCCGCTGGTTGCGATCGTAAAAATAAAGATTGTGATCAGAATGTTCAGGTAATACGAATTATCAGTCAAAAATGGGAACAACAGGGTGATCAGGATCAGGCCGGCAGCGATCCATTTGGAGTCCGGGAACGATTTCATCAGCGGGCCTCCTTTGCCAGCAACCCGGTGGGCTTGACGGTCAGAATCAGCACCAGAATGAGGAACGCCACCAGGTCTTTGTATTCGCTGCTGATATAGGTTCCGGACAGGCTCTCCGCCAGGCCGAGAATATAGCCGCCAAGCACGGCGCCCGGTATGCTGCCCATGCCGCCAAGAACGATGATCACGAACGCTTTCAGGTTCACCATCGCTCCCATCGACGGATACACCAGGTTTAACGGAGCTGCCAGAGAAGCGGCCGCGGCCGCGAGCCCGGAAGCGATCGCAAACGTCAACAGTGACACGCGGTTCGCATTAATCCCGACGAGAAACGCCCCTTCCCGGTTCTGGGCCATCGCTTCGATCGTCGCCCCGATCACCGTCCGCTTCAGAAACAGATGCAAGCCGACCATCAGCAGGACTGCCGCCGCGACCACAATCAACCGCTGTTCGGTGATGGTGACGCCAAACAGGTGGATCACATCGTCGTAGGGAGTTTCCAGCCGCCGGTAATCGGACCCCCACAACGCCCGGGCGGTTGCTTCAATAAACAGCATCACGCCGACCGCCGCGATCATCGAATTGATGTGGGGAGCGCTGCGAAGCGGTCGAAACACGATTCTCTCAAGCAGCATGCCGACCAGGACAAGAGCGGCCACTGACACGAGAACGGCAGGCCAGTAGGCGAAACCGTAAAGAGTTATCATGAACAGGGTCAAATAAGCGCCGAGCATGTAGAGATGCCCGTGCGCAAAGTTGGGAAGCTGCATGATCCCGTAGATCAGCGTGATCCCCAAAGCCACCAGACTGTAAATGCTGCCGAGCACAAGACCGTTGATCAACTGCTGGAAGAACAGATCCACACGATTCACCCCCGTATCGGTGATTACATACCGGCCCCCTGCCGCTTCGCTTCCTCCGCCAGCACCCGGCGCAAGATCTTGCCGACCGCCGTTTTCGGCAGCGATTCCCGGAACTCGATTTGCCGCGGCACCTTGAAAGCGGCCAGATTTTTCCGGCAAAACCGCTCTATCTCTTCCGTGCTCGCGCTGGCTCCCGGTTTCAGAACGACAAACGCTTTGATCGTCTCCCCCCTGTATTCGTCCGGCACTCCGACCACAACCGCTTCCAGCACGCACGGGTGGGTGTATAAAACCTCTTCGATTTCGCGCGGATATACATTGTAACCGCTTGCAATGATCAGATCTTTTTTCCGGTCGATGATGGAAAAATACCCGTCTTCGTCCATCCGCGCGATATCGCCCGTATAGAGCCAGCCGTCACGGATCGCATGCACCGTCTCCTGCGGCATGTTCCAATAGCCTTGCATCACCTGCGGACCGCGGATCACAAGTTCCCCGGCTTCACCGATCGGCAGCGTCCGGGTACCGCTTTCCAAATCCACGATGCGGGCTTCCGTCGCCGGCAGCGGTATCCCGATGCTGCCCGGTTTTTTCAGGCCGGTCCGGGGAGTGCTGTGGGTGGTCGGGGAAGCTTCCGACAGACCGTAGCCTTCGAACATGCTGGCACCCGTTTTTTTCTCGAACGATTCGATCAATTCGACCGGCAGCGGTGCAGATCCGCTGTTGCAGATGCGAATTGCGTCGATTCCATAGTGTTCCGATCCCGGATACGAATTCAAGGCGACGTACATCGTCGGCACACCGGGAAAATAGGTAGGCCGGTGCTGCTTGATCGTTTGCAGCACTTCCAGCGGATCAAACCGCGGCAGCAAAATGACGTTGGTGCCCGTCAGGATGCCGAGATTCATCGCGCAGGTCATGCCGTAGACGTGAAACAGCGGGATCACCGTGAGAATTTTGTCTCCCTCCGTGAGCGGTTCTTCGCTCGTATGGGCATTGATTTGCTGGACGTTGGCAACCAGATTGCGATGGGTGAGCATCGCGCCCTTGGAACGTCCGGTGGTACCGCCGGTGTACTGAAGAACGGCCACATCCTGCTCCGGATCGACCGGCTCGTCGGCAACGGCGGGTGCCCTGTCCAAAAAATCGCCCCAGAAAACGGCGTTTTCCGCCAACTCGGGAGAGATCGGTGCCAACTGTACAACAATCACTTTCTTGAGATTCTCGTATCCCTCTACATTCTTGACACGCGGGTACAAATCGGCCAACACAAACAACACATCCGCGCCGGAATCCTGCAGCACATATTCGATCTCCCGCTCGGTGTACATCGGGTTGACCTGCACGACGACCGCCCCGCGCCGCAAAACTCCGTAAAAAGCACCGACGTATTGCGGACAGTTGGGCAGCATCAAACCAACCTTGTCGCCTTTGCCGACACCGATGCGCCGCAGCGCTGCCGCCACCTGCCGTGTCAACCCCTGCAGTTGCCCGTATGAAATCTCCATCTGATAAAAAGTGATGGCCGTTTTGTTCCGATGCCGTTCGGCTGACCGGTCCAGCATCTGCGGCAGCGACATTGCCTCATACTGAAACTCTTTCCCCTTCGCGTGGCTCACGCCGCCGATCACGGTTACATCTGCCATCCGCAATCCCCCTCTTTCAACAGTGGAAATCACCGCTTTCGATCCAGAATCACAAAAGATGGAGTGATCTTGATTTCTGCGGAACCGGATTCCGGCACCTCTTTGAAAAACTTGAGGTCCATGTCAGATTCCCCCGCGCACATACAGGACCTGGCCGGTGATAAAACTGGATTCGTCCGATACGAAGAACAGCACCGCGTTCGCCACATCGATCGGCTTGCCGGTACGGCCCAAAAGGGAACGTTCCGCCGCTGCCTGTTTCAATTCTTCAAACGTGATTCCCATCCGTTCCGCGGTCGCTCTCGTCATATCCGTTTCGATGAATCCGGGTGCCACCGCGTTGACGTTGATGTTGAATTTGCCCAGTTCAATCGCCAGCGTTTTGGTAAACCCCTGAATCCCCGCTTTCGCTGTCGCGTAGTTCAACTGGCCCCGGTTGCCGAGGGCGGAAGTGGAGCTGAAATTGACGATTTTGCCGTAGCGTTGCGGCACCATGAAGCGCTGGGCCGCTTGCGAGGCGAAAAACGCTCCTTTCAGGTGGACGTTCATGACCGTATCCCAGTCGTCGTCCGTCATTTTGTGGACCAGATTGTCGCGAATGACGCCCGCGTTATTCACGAGGATGTCCAGCCGGCCGAACGTATCGACCGTTTTTTGCACCATTTCTTCCACCGCTTGCCGGTTTGTGATATCGCAGGCAATCGCAATCGCTTCGCCGCCTGCTGCGCGGATCGCCGCCGCGGTTTCCTCACACGCTTCCGCGTTGATGTCGGTCACCGTCACTTTCGCTCCTTCTTCCGCCAGCCGCTGCACGGTCGCAGCTCCGATTCCCCTGCCGGAACCCGTCACAATTGCTACCCGATCTTTCAGCCTCATTTTTCTCGACTCCTTTTTGCTGGAATACTAGGCAATCGGAACGGCAAATTCCGCCTGTCCGGCGACCACTTGATCGCCGTTTTGCGTCGATGCCCAAACCTCACAGGAAACAACCTGCTGTTCCCCCTCCATTCGGGTTTCCGTAACCCGTCCTTGGCAGGTGATCACATCGCCAGGCCGAACCATTCCGGTGAAGCGAACGCCGAATTTTCGCAAGTCGCCTGCCAAACCGATCGTATCGGTCAGCACCTGGCCGACGAACGCCATCGTCAGCATACCGTGCGCGATCACGCCACCCAGCCCGGCTTCCTTCGCGAACTCGTCGACCGTATGAATCGGATTGAAATCGCCGGAAGCACCGGAATACATCACCAACTGGGTTTTCGTGACGGGCGGTTTGACAAGCGGACCGATCGTGTCACCTGGTTGAAACTGTCTTCCAGCCACAAAGATCCTCTCCTATCCCCGGTAAATTACGTTGGAACGGGCGATGAACACCGTTTCGCCCGCTTCGTCGATCCCTTTTTGCTCGTACACCAAAAATGTCATCCGCCCCAGCTTGCCTTCTTTCTCATAGACATCGGCCAGTTTGGTCGAGCAATATAACACGTCCCCGGCAAAAATCGGCCGAACATATTCAAACTGCTGTTCCCCGTGAATCAGCCCTTCCCGCTTGACCTGCAGGCCGGGAATTTCGCCGTAGTCAAACGTCCGGCTGAAAGTAGGCGGTGCCACGATCCGACCGTAACGGGTCGTTTTCGCATACTCCTCATCCCGGTAAATCGGGTTCGGGTCACCAATTGCGTCGGCGAACTTGCGAATCGCTCCTTTTTCCACCTCATTTCTTACGGGTGTCGATTCCACGCCGACAAACGGTTGAAACAGTTCCAGGCTCAACCATACTCCCTCCAATCCGAATGCGAGACCTACATCCATACTTATCGAATCAGCCATCTACTATCGACTACCAAATCGGCTCCCGTCAAACGCCACCACACCAGCCACCTCTTGCGGTTTGCCCACCCTCCTTGTAAGTTGATAGCCGGCAATCTAGCTGAAAGACGTTAGAAACCAACCAGTCGGTATGAGCCGGACAAACAAAGTTCAAAAATTTTAAACAATGACGATTCATTTGGACGATTCATATGGTAACGGTATGCGAAACGAGACGGGAATAGTCTAAACTGTCGAGTCAAACTGTTTTCCTACGTCTCCTGTACGAAAAGTGGTTATCTGCATGGTCTGTTAGGAGACCGGCTCGTGTTAGCCAATTCGATCGCAATTGCGTGCTAGAATCATAGGTTTACCGTAATCATTTTATGGAAATCACCTCTGATAAAGGTCTGACCTTTATCGGGGTATACGAGCTTCAGATTGCGGTAACACCGCCATCCACAGCCAGCACCTGGCCGGTGATGTATTTCGCCGCGTCGGAGGCGAGAAACACGGCGGCCCCTTTCAGATCGTCCTCACCGCCAAACCGTCCCAGCGGAGTTCTCTCCCGAATTTGCTCGCCAAACTTTTGCAGCAGCGGATTGGACATTTTGGATGGGAAAAACCCTGGCGCCAACGCGTTCACCGTAATGCCGTGGCGTGCCCATTTGATCGCCAAATCGCGCGTGAATGCGATCACCGCCCCTTTGCTCGCGTTGTAACCGATCGCGTTCATATAACGCGGGTCACTTCCAACCAGGCCGGCAACGGACGCAATGTTCACGATCCGCCCGTATTGCTGTGCGATCATTTCGCGTCCCACCGCCTGCGACATCAAAAATACACCCGTCACGTTGACGTTCAGCACCTGTTTGAACTTTTCGAGCGGGTACTCTTCCGTCGGGGCTCCCCAGGAAATGCCGGAGTTATTGACGAGAATGTCGATGTTGCCAAACGCCTCTTTCGTCTCCCGGACGACCCGCTCCACATCTTCCGGATCCGTCACATCGCATGCGATCGCCAAACTCTTGCGCCCCATTGCCCGCAGTTGTTGGGCCACTTCGTCACAAGCTTCTTTTTTGCGAGAGCAGACGACTACATCTGCGCCCGCTTCCGCAAGGCCAACTGCGATTTGTTCCCCCAGCCCCCTTCCGCCTCCGGTGACAATCGCAACTTTTCCATTGAGACGAAACAATTCCTGGATGTGCATGTCAGTTGCCTCCTTCATGCAGATGAATCGTGTTCAAGTAGTTGGAGTAATCCCTTTTTCAATCAGCTCGCTGAACATCCGGCCGATCTCCTCGATCGCCAACCGGCCGTCGGGCCGGAACCAACGGTAAGTCCAGTTGCAGATGCCGAATATGCCCATCGTAGTGATGATCGGGTCAAGATCCGGACGAAAATCGCCAGACGCGATTCCTTCCCGCACCACTGCTTCAAACATGGAAAAATACGTATCCCGTTTTTCACGAATATGTTCCATGTGCGTGGGCGACAGATGATGCTTTTCCTGAAAAAACACTTTCGCGTACGCACCGTACTCGGCTATTTCGCCCAACAGGATACGCATCAACTCGCGCAATTTCTGTTTCGGCGGCAGCGCCGGATCATTGCACACCTCCCTTGACTGTTCCAGCAAGCGGTTGATGTATTGCTGATGCAACACCATCAGGACATCCTCTTTGCTGGTAAAATAATGATAAAAAGCGCCTTTTGTGACACCGGCCGCCGAAACGATATCCTGCACGGACGTTCCGGCATATCCCCGTTCCTCAAACAGACGGACAGCCGTCTTGATCAACTGGTCCTGCACATTCATGCGAGGGATTCCCCACCTTTCGTTGTTTATAACATACCGTCCGGTCGGTAGGTTGTCAATAGAAAGAAAATCCGACCTGCGATTGAGGCCGTTTGCTGTTGTTCGTGCGGATTGGTCGATTAAATCCCGCGGGAACGGTAATCTTCCCCAATCATTTCGTACTGTTCGGTCAGCCATAGCAGGCGGGAGACCAGCGCTTCCGCCCGCCGGCCGGTCTCTTCCGAAGCACGGCTGAGATACCGTTCTGCCAGTTCGATCGGCGAAAAATTCGATGTGATGATCACCGGCTTTCGCTCCGGTTCGCGCCCGTTGAGAATCGTGTACAAAGCCCAGATCGACGACTCGTTGACATTTTCATGGCCCAGCTCGTCGATCACCAGTACGTCAGCCGAGATATATTTATCGAGGATTTCCGAACGGGTCGGCAATCCGTCCCGTTTCTCGCGAAAATACAGGTCGGACAGCGCGGCGAACGTTTTTTCCGCCTGCACGTAGAGCACCCTGATTTTGCGAGCGATCAACCGGTTGAGGATGGCGCAGGCGAGATGCGTTTTCGCCGTGCCGAATCCGCCATAGATGTACAGGCCTTTCATATCGGCTCCTGGAACATATTCGTTGGCAAATTGAAATGCCTTGACGCACAGTTCCCGGTTCAGCCGTTTCTGCTCATCCGGATAGTTGTCAAACGTCATCCGCCGGTGCCCTTCGTTTAACCCGGAGAACGCCCACAGCCGCTGTTCCTGCTGCTGTTCCAGGTGCTTCCGGTAAAAATCGCACTGGCCGACCTGTTCGATGATGCCCGTTTCCGTCAGCCCGATCGAAAATTGGTGCCCCTTCGCGTCCGCGTCTTTCGGGCAGGTCGCAAATCCGGTGCATCCTTCACATTTTTTCCGGTCCAGATAGATGTGCAGAAGACGCAGCGAGACACCGGCCGAGTAGAACGCAGACGGCAGGTCGACCGCTTTCAGCTCGGGAAACACCGCCTCCCAATACTCCTTCGGCTGCTCCAGCATTTTCCGGTCGAGCAGGCTGTTTTGTTTGTTGTGAAAGGACGGATGCCGCAACAGCGAACCGATGGCGGTCAGCTTTTCCATCCGATAGCCTCCTATTTCAACCCGGCTTTGCGCAGCTTATCGAGATACTCGCTTTTCACCCTGGCTGCGGCGGGCGATTTGGCGGGAAACGGGACGCGGTCTTTTTTGTCGGCCGCTTCCGGCGGTTTCATCAGGTACCGCTTGTTCCACTCCGCCACTTCCTGGATCGCCGCCTGCCGCGTGCGGACTCCCCGTTCCAGCCAGTCCTGGACGATCACTTCTACATATTTTTTCGGAAAATCGGGCTTGCCCTTGGTCAGCGAGATCTGGGCCACCACGTGATCGATCAGTACCTCGATGCAGCCCGGTTCAAACCGAAACGGCTCGTCCAGCAGCTGAAAAACCATGTTGATCTGCACGGCGGACGGTTGTTTGCGGATGCGTTCCCGCAAATATTGCAGCAGGTACGCCTCGGGGGCGTCTTCCGACTTGGCGGGGGAAGTCAGCATCTTCGTTTCCCGTATCCACCTCAGCGCCTGTTCCTTCGTATAAATGCCGGCGATCGACCAGGAGTGGGCGATCGTCATCAGATACTGGCGGTCAAACGTTTGTTTGTACTCCATCACGTGCTCGATCAGGACTTCGATCACCTGCGGCGGCAGTTCGTACGGATAGTGCTGCAGGGCAACCAGCAGTTCCCTGTCTTGCTCCGGCAACCGGTCCACGCCCAGCATCAACCGCAAATATTCAAACAGATAATCGGCGTTGTCGGACGCAATCGGCGGCGATTGCTTTTCCGTCCGTTCATCGACAAACGTGATCGGAGAAACGGGGAGGATCGACAAGGAAAGCCGTTCATTCGGATCGTTCAGCTCGCGCGTTTTGTTGACGTGCACGATCGGCTTGTCCTGGTAGCGAAACGCGAGCAGCGAGTCGATCCGTTTTTTTGCCTGATCGAACGAAATGCCCAGCGCGCGTGCCAGGTCGGCAACCGAAATCTCGATTTTCCCGCTGTCTTTCATAAACAAACACAAGCAGATGAGTGTATGCAACTGCAGCGGCGGAATGTCCGCCAAAAATCCCGAATACAGTGCCCTGTCATGCACCACGAACTGGATGCGGGATTCCCACTCGTTGAGCAGCGGATCGTACTCTTTTTCGATACGCGTCGAAATCATCCTGAAATCGCTCATCACACACCCGTCCCCCCGCTCAAGGATGATCTCTATTATATCAAAATTTGTCGAATCCGCCATGCGCCGAGCAGATCATCCATTACGGGTACAGACGGTACAACAAACGGGGGAAGGGAATCGTTTCCCGCACGTGATCCAATCCGCAAATCCAGGCGATCGTCCGCTCCAATCCGATGCCAAAGCCGGAATGCGGCACGCTTCCATATTTGCGCAGGTCGAGGTACCAATCGTACGCCTCGCCCAGATTGTGTTCGGCAAGCCGCTGCTTTAACAGCTCCAGGTCGTGAATCCGCTGCGAGCCGCCGATAATTTCGCCGTATCCTTCCGGCGCCAGCAGGTCGGCTCCCAGCACCACTTCCGGGCGCTCCGGATCCGGTTGCATGTAGAACGCCTTGATTTTCGCCGGAAACTTTTCGATAAACACTGGCCGGTCGAAGTGCTGGACGATTTCCGTTTCGTGCGGTGCGCCAAAATCCTCTCCCCACGGGAAATCATGGCCTTTTTCCTGCAGCAGCTTGACCGCGTCATCGTAGGTGATCCGCGGGAACGGGCCGGCGATCACGTTTTCCAGCGGTTTCGTGTCGCGTCCGATCGTCTTCAGTTCCTGCTGACAGTTCTCCAACACATGCCGCACGATGTGCTGCACCAATCCTTCCTGAATGGCCATGTTTTCTTCGTGTGTGCAGTAGGCCATCTCCGGCTCAATCATCCAGAATTCGATCAGGTGGCGGCGCGTTTTCGATTTTTCCGCACGAAACGTCGGGCCGAACGAATAGACCCGGCCGAGCGCCATCGCCGCCGCTTCCATATAAAGCTGGCCGGATTGCGTCAAATAGGCGTCTTCATCAAAATATTTGGTGTGAAACAGAGTGGTGGTCCCTTCACAGGAGGACGGCGTCAAGATCGGCGGGTCGACCTGCACAAATCCGTTGCCGTCCAGATAGGCGCGGATCGCCTTGATGATTTCCGCCCGGATCTTCAGAATCGACCGTTGACGCGGCGAGCGGATCCACAAATGGCGGTGGTCCAGCAGGAAATCGACACCGTGCTCTTTCGGCGTGATCGGATAATCAAGCGCCAGCTGCACCAGTTCGGCATCGGTTACGGTCAGTTCATACCCGCTCGGCGCCCGGTCATCCTTGCGGACGATCCCTTTCACGCGAACGGACGATTCCTGTGCCAGCTTGCTGCAGGTCTCAAACACCTGCTCCGGCACTTCCGCCTTGGCGACTACCCCCTGGATAAAGCCGGTGCCGTCGCGCAGCTGCAAAAATTGGATTTTGCCGCTGGAACGCTTGTTCCACAGCCAGCCCTCGATCCATACTTCCTGTCCGACAAATTGGCCGATATTTTGAATGGTCGTCTTCAACCAAAGCCCCTCCAGTTTGTACAAATTCCATCATCAACAGTACCACAAACGGCGGCAAAAAGGAACCAGGCGAGCAGCATGCCCTGAGAAAACCGTCAGCCGGAAAATGAAAGAAGCTCCGCGTAACGCGGAGCTGATTATGCCCGATGAAAACCGATTCGAGAGCGGCAAGCCATGAATCGGTTTCGGTCATGCCAAGGCCAGTTGGCCGGTTTGCTGTTGTTTGAACCATTCGCGGAACGATTCGCCGCTCATGCTTTCCTCTTCGACCAGCCGTTTCGACAATTGTTCGATTCCGGTTTTGTAAGGTGACAGCAGTTCTTGCGTCCGCTTTTCGATCTCCGCCAGAATCCGCCGGATCTCTTCATCCAGAACGCTCTGCTGCAAGTTTTCCGCATCGACGATGCCGAGGCCGGATAGACCGCAGGTGACCAGCGTCCGTGCCAGATTGGAAGCTTGCTGGAAGTCGTTCGATGCGCCGGTGGAACGGTTGCCGAAGATCAATTCTTCCGCTACGGCGCCTGCCAGCGCCACTTTCATCTGGCCTTCCAACTGATCCTTCGTATACAGGTAGGCGTCGTGATGCGGTACCTGCCGGACAAACCCAAGCGCATTGCCGCGTGGGGCAATCGTGATATGGGCGACAGAGCCCGGCCGGACCGCTTCCGATGCGATCGCGTGCCCCAGTTCGTGCACCGCCACCCGGTGCAACTCTTCCGGCGACGGGCGCTTGCCCGTTTTTTCACCAAGCAGCACCTTATCGACCGCGTCGCGGAAATGGCGGGTCTCAATTTTTGTCTTGTCTTCCCGCAGCGCCAGAATCGCCGCCTCGTTGGTCAAGCTTTCCAACTGCGCGCCGGAAAATCCGTACGTTTCTTTCGCGATCATCTCGAGGTCCACATCGTCCGCAATCGGTTTGCTGCGGGTCTGGATCCGCAAAATATGCAGCCGGCCTTCCTTGTCAGGTAAATCCACCTTGATTTGCCGGTCAAACCGTCCGGGCCGCAGCAGCGCGGGGTCCAGAATATCCACCCGGTTGGTGGCCGCAATCACCAGTACAAGCGGATTCGAAGTGGTTTGCATGCCATCCATTTCCGTCAACAGCTGGTTGAGCGTCTGGTCATATTCCTGATGGCCTTGCCCGCCACCCCGCTTGCCGCCGATCACATCGATCTCGTCGATGAACACGATCGCCGAATCCTTGCCTTCTTTTTTCGCAAGATAGCGTGCTTTTTTAAACAGCTCACGGACGCGGGAAGCACCCACTCCGACATACATCTCGACAAATTCGGAACCGCTTGCCGACACAAACACGGAGTCTGTGTAGGTGGCGGCCGCTTTTGCCATCAGCGTTTTCCCCGTTCCGGGCGGACCGGTCAGCAGGATTCCTTTCAGCGGACGGATGCCGAGCGATCTGATTTTGTCGCGGTGGCGCAGAAAATCGAGCGCTTCCATCAGCTCCCGCTTGGCCGTTTCCTGGCCGCCGATATTATCAAATTCCACCTGTTGGGAGGCGGCTTGTTCACGGTGGCCGGCTGACACGGTCCCCCGTTTTTCCACCAGCACGGAGATGCCGAACAACAAGCCGATCAACAGGGTGAACGGCAGCACATTGACGCCGAGATAGCCGCAGAAGACAGTCACCGCAATGCCGATGCCGAGAATCGCTTCCCTGATCATAGCGATTTCACCCCCTGTGACGGCGTTGCCGTTTTGCCGCCGGCATACGGAATCACCTCGTACAGATAACGGTCGCCTTTTTCCAGTTGGATATACAGATTGTCGTGATCCATCGTTACCATTGCCCGGTCCAGACCGTCTTTCGCCCCTCGTTCCTGAACTTTCTCAATCATGTCGGTGAACGATCCTTTCGCGATTCCCTCATAAATCATGGGCTGATAGGATTGGAACAGCGACTCCAGTTCAGGCGTCCGGCGGTCCACCAATTTGATGGTGACGTCCGGAGCGAGCGTTTCACCGATTGTCGTTTTGATCGAATGGTACGCGGTCTGCAGATCGGGCACCTTGTTAAGCGAGACCTCGATCGTCTTGTACGGTCCGTTCAGCTTGACTTCGACGTCGCTCACCTGACGGGTGCCAGTCAACTCATTTTTCAGAGGGCGAACCAGGCCGTAATCCCGGTACAAAATCCATCCTCCAAACAACAGCGTCAAAGCTGCCGCAAAAAACAGCAGCGTCGGCAACAACCGGATACGTGACATGGCGGATCCCCCCTCCTCCAACGTTTTAGCGGTGTTAGGCCGTAAACTTACAAAAAAATTGCGATCTCCCGCAATCGGTTTACATAATCTCATAGAGCTAGTATATCATATCTTATTCTATCTTTTCGAAGGTAATGTTGACCAGACATTTGACAGAAAAAAACCAACATGCCAGGCGCATGTTGGCAAATCTCCGCTTGCGGCCAACCGCTAGCGAATCGGTTTTAACACGTAAGTCGCGAGTTCCTTTCCGGTATAAAAATCCAGATAGGTGTATTGCTTTTGCCCTTGTTTGTTGGTTCCGTAAATTTCCCAGAGAAACTTGCCGGACGTCTTGTCGGCAAACGGCTGTTTGCTGTTTCGATCCATGATGCCCGGAGTGACGCTGTCAATTAGCGTATAGCCGAACGTTTGCCGGGCGGTCTCCTCCGCTTTTGCGGCAGTCAGTCCCTTGTCCTGGTATTCGGAGCCGAGCACCTTGTCTTTCGTGGCAAACACGATCACCTGCCGGCCCAGCTTGTCCTTGCCGAAAAAGGCGTAACATTTCGGTCCTCCCGTATACAATTTGACAAAATCGATCTGATACAGGACTGAGTGGTCAAGCGCCGTCTGCGCCGCATCGTTCAGATCCGGCATTTGGGCGTACGTCAGTTCTTTCAATCCAAACAGGGCGCCGCCGAACAGCACCAGCGCCACAAGCAAACCGATCCACAGTACCTTCTTCATCGGTTTCCCCTCTACCCCCGGACTTTAATGATGGTTTCGATGCTCCGTCACTTCATACACCGACAGCCAGAGCGAGCCATCCGCTTCCTTCGACAGACCGAACGCCAGATTGTAAGGCTTCAGTGTCCGGTTGAGGAAGTCGACGATTTTGTAAAAATAGCCCGCTTCCACCTCGACGGTCGCCAGCAATTCCTGCTCATGAACCTCCATCGGCACTCACCTCTATTGTAGCACGTTATCCGCCCTGTATACCCCTGTCATGGTAAAAAGCTTGCAACATACACAAAATCGCGCGAGAAATACTATGAGTACTTCCCAAAAGGGGTGATCGAGAGTGGAGATTCAACCCCCGTTGCCGCTACCCGCACAACAGCTCAAGCGGCTTGCCGCCGAAAAAGCGAACGAGCTGCAGCTGAACGATCTGCTGCGAATCGAGAATTGGGCGAGTCTTCATCTGGCCAGCTACCGTCAGCACAACCTATTGCGAACCAGAAATCCGTATTGTTATTTATAATTTCCTGTCAATGTCCCCCGCTATGCAAACAAAATGTAAACAAACAGAAGGAACAATTGCCCAATTGGCGGCAATTGTTCCTTGCCCGTTCACGCAAACAGCCGCTTGCAGACCCGTTCCACCTCGCGGTAAATCCGCTCTTCGTCGAGCGTCAGGACGCGCCCGTTTTCGACGACCACTTGACCGTCGATGATCACATCCGTGACGTCGCCGGATTGACCCGCATACACCAGATGGGAGATCACGTTATGGCGCGGATAGTAATACGGACGATCA
This sequence comes from Effusibacillus pohliae DSM 22757, assembly GCF_000376225.1. Classification (NCBI taxonomy): domain Bacteria; kingdom Bacillati; phylum Bacillota; class Bacilli; order Caryophanales; family Alicyclobacillaceae; genus Effusibacillus; species Effusibacillus pohliae. The sequence continues at coordinate 87,087 of NZ_AQXL01000134.1, read as the reverse complement.
AAATCGACCAGGATCAGATCGGCCAACGCGCCAGGTTGAATGGTCCCGAGCGTGTCTTCCAGGAACACCGCTTTCGCCCCGCCGTTGGTCGCCATTTGCAACGCTTTATAAGCCGGCACGGCAACCGGGTCGAGGCCCGCCCCTTTGTGGATCATCGCTGCTTGCCGCATCTCTTCAAACATGTCAAGATTGTTATTGGATGCCGCACCGTCCGTTCCAAGTCCGACCGTAATGCCTTTAGCAAGCATTTTGACGACCGGGGCGATGCCGGAGCCCAGCTTCAGGTTGGAATCGGGATTGTGCGCCACGTGCACGCCGCGCCGCGCCATAATCTCGATATCTTCATCCGTTACGTGCACGCAATGGGCGGCCAGGGTTGGCCGTTCGAACAAACCCAATTTTTCCATCAGTTGGATCGGAGTGCATCCGTGCTCCGCCATGCAGCGTTCCACTTCACCCGCGGTTTCGGACAGGTGGATCTGCAGCGGTTGATCCAGTTCCTCCGACAGCGAGATCACTTTCTTCAAATAGTCGGGAGGGCACGTGTAAGGTGCGTGCGGTCCGAGCAGCGTAGTGATTCGTCCGTTCGCGGCGCCGTGCCATTTTTTCACGAATTCGCGGCTTTCCTGCAGCAGGATTTCATCTTTCGGCGGAAACCCGACCATGCCGCGCGACAGAACGGCCCGGATGCCCGAATCTGCCGCCGCCCGAGCGACCTCGTCCATAAAATAATACATGTCCGTGAAACAGGTAGTGCCGCTCTTCAACATTTCCAAAATCGCCAGCTGCGCACCCCAATACACATCATCCGCCGTCATCCTGTCTTCGATCGGCCAGCATTTCGTTTCCAGCCATTCCATCAGCGGCAGATCGTCCGCATAGCCGCGCAGCAGCACCATCGCCGCATGGCCGTGCGTATTGACAAGCCCCGGCAGCAGCACTTTGCCGGCCGCGTCGATTTCCCGGCCAACCGGTTGGCCCGGCTGAAAATCGCCTTGCCCCACCGCGCGAATCCGGTTTCCTTCAATCACCACATACCCGCGCTCGATCCACGATTCTTCCGTCATCGTCAGGATCGTCGCGTTTTTGATTGCGATCGTGTTAGCCATCGTAACCTCCTATTTCTGACCGTAGTGGTCTTTGTAAGTATCACGCAGGTACGCCACGTCTTCGTGTGACAAGAGGACGGGTGAGCCGATCATTTTGGCAATCGCAAAAATCTGGGCGCCCTTTTCCACGATCGTGCAGACGCGAAGCGCCTCCATGATGTCATGGCCGACGCCGACGACGCCATGGTTGGCCAGCAAGACCGCCCCTTTTTTGTTCAGCGCCTTGACCGCATTGGCGCCCAGTTCCGGGGTTCCCGGCAGCGCATAACGGGCGACGGATACGGAGCCGCCCACCACTTGCGCCAAATCTTCGACAATCGGCGGAATCTCCTTGTGTGCGGCGGAACAGGCGGACGCGTAGACGCTGTGCGTGTGCATCACCCCATTGACGTCCGGCCGGGCTTTCAGGATCGCCAGGTGCATCGGCAGTTCGGAGGTGGGTTTCAGTTTGCCCTCCGCTACCCTGCCGGTTTCCAACTCGATCACCACCAGATCCTCCGCTTGCAGCGAGCGATAGTCGACTCCGCTGGGAGTGACAACAATCAGTCCGGTGCCGGGCACGCGGGCCGACAGGTTGCCCCAGACGGAAGCGACCAAACCCCGTTCGTACATCTCTTTCGCCGCTTGCAAGACCTGTTCCCGAATCTCTCCAATCCTGTTGTCCATGCTGAATTACCCTTTCTGGTTGAGAATTTCCATTCTTTCCCGGCTGGGCGATTCCACGACGCCTTTTTCCGTAATGATGGCGGTAATCAGTTCATGCGGCGTTACGTCAAAAGCGGGATGCAGCACTGGTACTCTCTCCGGCACCATCCGTTTGCCGCCGATAACCGCCACTTCGTCGGGTGAACGCTGTTCGATTTCGATCTGATCGCCGCTTTCCAGTGAAAAATCAAGCGTCGACGTGGGCGCCGCCACATAGAACGGAATCCCGTGGTGGTGAGCCAGAACCGCCAGCGAGTAGGTGCCGATTTTATTCGCGGTATCCCCGTTTGCCGTAATCCGGTCGGCTCCCACGATCACCAGATCGACCCGTTTCTCTTTCATCAGGTGGCCGGCCATCGAATCGGTGATCACCGTCACCGGGATGCCGTCCTGCTGCAGCTCGAAGGCGGTCAGCCTTGCTCCCTGCAAATAGGGACGCGTTTCGTCTGCCAACACGGAGATGTTTTTGCCCGCTTCGTGAGCAGCGCGAATCACGCCGAGCGCGGTGCCATAGCCGGCGGTTGCCAGCGAACCGGTGTTGCAGTGCGTCAGGATGCGGGCGTTATCCGGAATGAAACGCAGCCCGTTGCGGCCGATCGCCCGGTTCATTTCGACATCTTCCTGCGCGATCGACTGCGCTTCCCGCGTGATCAGCTCGACCAGCGGTTTGACTTCCAGTTCGGCGTTTTGCTCGATCAGATTTTGCATGCGGCGGATCGCCCAGAACAGATTGACCGCCGTCGGCCGGGTACGTGCCAAGCGATCGCACACCGTCTGCAGATATGCGAGAAAATCAGGCTTGCTCAACTCCGCTCCCTGCTGTGCACCGAGAGCAATCCCGAACGCGGCGGCCGCACCAATCGCCGGCGCTCCGCGGACTTGCATCTTTTCGATCGCCAACGCTACGTCTTCCACCGTTTTGCATTCCACCCATTCGATTTTTTCCGGCAGTTGCAATTGGTCCAACAGTTGCAAGGTTGTCCCGTTCCATTTGATCGGTTCCAATTTGTATCACCATTCCCCGGCAGGTTTCGAAGAGAGCCTGGCTCGCTCAACGCATTCGCGGCCGAGAGTGAAGGCAGTGCGAACAGTAACGTTTTAGAGGGAGCCCAGCTCAGCCAACGCATGCGGACAGCTGCATGTGCGTTCGCCGGTTCCCGTCTCGATCACGCGGAAGAACAGCCGCCGCACCTGATCGATGTTCGCTTTCATCCGGTCCACCACTTCCTGGTGAGTGAGAGCCGTTTCGGAAATCCCGGTGCAGTAGTTGGTGACAATCGCGACGGCCGCGTAGCACATTTCCGCTTCTTTCGCCAACACCACTTCCGGCACCGACGTCATGCCTACCACGTCACCGCCCCATTGCGCGTACATACGAATTTCGGCAGCCGTTTCAAAGCGGGGACCTTCCGTGCAAACATAAGTGCCACCCTGGATCAGATCGATCCCCTCCGCTTTTGCAACCGCCGCCACCTGTTGCCGCAAGCGGCCGCAATACGGGTCTGTCATGTCGATATGGACGACTCCGTCTTCCCCTTCATGGAATGTGCTGCTGCGCGATTTTGTCATGTCGATAAAATCGTCGATCAGCACGAGGCTGCCGGGCGGATACTCGCGCCGCACCGAACCGACGGCCGCCGTCGCCAGCACTTGCGTTACTCCCAGTTCGCGCAACGCATAGATGTTCGCCCGATAGTTCACTTTATGCGGAGGAACAGCATGTCCCTTGCCATGACGGGCCAAAAAAGCGACCGAACGGCCCGCGTACTCCCCCAGCGTCACATACGCTTCTCCGTACGGTGTTTCGACTGTGCGGAACGCCACCGACTCCAGCATTCCCGGATCGTATACGCCCGTTCCGCCGATAATGGCAAACTCAGCCTGCATCTCCATCCACCTGCCAATTCAAGTTCACGGTATCATTTAAACAGGGGGTCTTCCGATTGTCAATACATGCAACGGGCAGCCGGACGGCTGCAAGGACAGGTTTCTTTGCACCGTCTTCCGATCGTCAGCATGACAGGGAGGCGGCGTTCACGGGTGGTTACGGATCAAATGCAAAATGTGCGTGATGTCGATTCCCTCCTGCTCCATCGGCGCGAACAGATCGCCGACTTTTTTCACCCGCTCCGGCATTGTGCGGATCGTGAAATCTTCCGGCACCGCCCCCTGCACCAGTTCCTCCCAGGTGACGGGCGCCGACACAGTCGCATCCGGAACGGGCCGGGGTGAGTAAGCGCCGACCAGGGTTTTGCCCGGTGCGTGCTGCAAATAGTCGACATATACCTTATCCCCCCGATCCTTCACCAGTCGTTCGATCGTCACCAGATCGGGGTACCGGTTCGCCATGTACCGCGCGATAAATTCGGTGATCACGCGCGTTTCCCGAAACGTGAAGCCGCTTCGCAGCGGAATGAAAATCTGCAGCCCGGTCGCGCCGGACGTCTTCGGATAACTGGGGAACCGCAAGTTGTCGAGGATTTCCTTGATGCAGAACGCCACTTTTCGCACCTTTTCAAAATCGGGTACGGTCGGATCGAGATCAATCGCGATGTTGGTCGGCGAGTCCGGATTCTGAATCTTGCTGTACCACGGATGCAATTCGATGCAAGCCTGATTGGCGAGCCAAATCAGGGTGGCGGTGTTATTCGCGAGAATATAATGGATGTCCCGTTTGCTCTCCTTCGAGTAAACGGCAAACGTCTGCACCCATTCCGGGGTGTCTTTCGGCGCGTTCTTCTGGTAGAACGAATCGGCGTGAATCCCGTGCGGAAACCGCACTACGGTGAGCGGTCGGTCCTGCAAGTGCCGGATCAGGCAGGGGGCCATGTCGATCACATATTGAATGTAGTCCGCCTTCGTAATGCCCGCTTCCGGCCACAGCAACTTGCCCAGATTGGTCACCCGCACCGGATGTTCGGCTGCCAGCTTCGTTTCCACTGTCGCCACTTCCCTGCACGCAAAATTTTAATTCGTGATGTGATGAAACCCGGTCACGGGACCGGGTGAGCGTCAAACAGTTTCACAATAAATTGTTTTAAATCGACCAGGCGTGGATGTTCGTTCAGGGGTTGGTCGGTTCCGGTCACGATCAGGGGAACCAGCGAATCATATTTGTGCAGCGAACCGTGGCACCCGCCATTCAAATGCCGCGGATACAGACGGGTCAAAAATTCATATCGCGGCCGGGCGGTAATCACGATCATCGGTACGTCCTGCGAGTACAGCGCCCCGTATAACCTGTGCAGGACGTCGGGATAATCGCGATACCGGACGATCCCCTGATCTTCGTACAAATCCAGCACAATCCATTCCCCGCTGATCGTCCACTCTGACCCATAGAGATCCACATACGGTCCGCCCGGTGCAAAAAAGACTTCCCTGCCCGAGCCTCCCTCGCGCACCATCACTCCGTTGCCCTGTTTCCAGGCGATCAGGTCGATCCGCGATTCGGATGTGAGCTGTTGCAAAATCGCCTCCTGCCTCTCCAGGTTTTGCGGATACAGGTAGGTCATCCGTTCATTGTTGCAGACCACCAGATCGTGATCCCGCAACTCTTCTCCCAATTGCAGAACGCGAAACGGTTCCAGCAATCTGTCAAGATCGATGTTAAACTCTCGTTCATTGCCGATCCGCGTCTGTCCGTGATCGCCGGTCACGATGAACACGCACTGGTCGACCGCCGCTTCCCAGGAACCGAACGCGTTCAGGATCTGCTGAATCCGCTGGTCGACGCGGATCAGGGTATTCTCCGCGTGAGCCGGGTTTGCCCTGTGCACCTGGTGATCGTTGTCCGGCAGATAAACCAGCATAAAATCAGGCTGCTGCCCGGATTCGATCAGCGCTTTCGCGGCATGCACAGCGAATGAGTCGTTGATCCCGAAACGCTGCCGCATCCCCTGCACATGCCGGGGGATTTGCGGCGAGACCGGCGTTACCACCATCGCCCCCAACGTCAGCACATCAGGGCCGGACACATTGTCGTGAAACCGAAACCGGGTGAGCAGTCTGGCGAGAAACGGAAGCCTGACGCGATGTTTCTTGGGCCCCCGGTGAATGATTGTGTTCAGCGATGCGGACGTTTTGCCGCGTGCCGCCAATTCCTCAAACACAGTCGTCACTTGCTTGCTCAAATGCCGCTCGTTCAGGTCGTACAGTACGTTCCGGGCGCAGTGGTCGATCCCCAGCTTCCAGACGCACCGCCATCCGTTCAGATAATCGATGATTTTTTTTTCCTGCGGATCGTACCAAATCAGGCCGGGCACCCGATGCGCGTCAGGATATGTCCCGGTCACCAGCGAACTGTCCACGGAAGCGGTCATCGTCGGGAAAACGGTCACGCATTCCCGCCAGTAGCGTCCCCTGTCCTTCAAAAACTGCAGGGCGGGAACCGTTTTCAGGCGAAGGCACTCTTCCAGCACGGTCGGCATCAGTGAGTCGACAAGCAAAAAAATAACTTTTTTCATGCGAATCCGAACCCTTCCTGGATTTTGACGACTGACAGTATATCCTGAAACCGGGAATCTTATGAAAAACTGGCTTTGCCGTTCAGCCGCAGCGTCGCCAAGAGCGGCAGATGATCGGATGCGCCCGCATGCTTTCCGGGAACGGTCACCGACAGCACCTGAAAATGGCGGCTGACGAATATGTAGTCCAGCTGTGACCGCGGCCGTTTCGCCGGATACGTCAGGCAAGGACCCTCGCCTGCGGCCTGGCAAACATCGGTCAGCTGCCGGCCGATTTTTTTCCATGCGGCTGACCGCGGGCGCATGTTCCAATCTCCCAACAGAATCACCGGCTGCAACTCATTCGCCAACTTGTTGACGATAAAATCGGTTTGCTTTTTGTGCAGAAAAGGGTTCAGGCTGAGATGGGTGACATAGATTTTCAGCGTTCGTTCGGGAGTTTGCACTTCGATCTCCAGCAATGCGCGCCCTTCTGTCAGGCGGAAATCGAAAGGAAACGGATGGTTCTTGTAAGCTGTGATCGGATGTCGGGATAAGAAGGCGTTGCCGTATTGCCTCAGCCGGCCGCTCCCGCGTGCCCTTACTGTGAGCGCCGCGCCAAACGCGTGATGCATGTTGAGCCGGTTTGCCAACCAGGCGGCTTGGTCCAGAAACTCGCTTCTTTTTGAAAAATGGCGGTCCACTTCATTCAGCCCGACCAGTTCCGCTTCGTGTTCCTCAACGACTGCGGCGATTCGCTCCAAGTTGAACTGCTTGTCGGTTCCCCTGCCGTGGTGAATGTTGTACGTCATCACCTTGATCTGCAAACCGCTTCCTCCCCTGCGATGGGCCGCCCCTGCACCATCCAGCCATGCCGGTTTTGCCGCTGTTTCAAGTCTGGGTCACCAGCGCCCGTTGTTTCAGCCAGTTGACGATCTGTGCAAACACCATTTCCCGCTGCTGGTCGTGCAGCAGACGATGCTTTCTCCCGGGCAACAGGATGAATTGTTTGTCTTTGATCGGCAAGGAATCGTGAAATTGTTGCACGGAAGCCGGATCGATCAACGGGTCGTCGGCGCCGCAGATACATAGTACGGAAATGCGAAAATCGGCCGCTTTGCTCAACGCCTGGTTGCCGTTCGACAGCAACTCGGTAAACCAGCGAACGGTAAATTGGCTGGTCGATAACGGATCGGCCGCGTCAGACAGTTCCCCTTTTCCGTTAAAAAAGCTGCGAAACCGGGGAATCTTGGCGATTCGTTTGCTAAAGCGATGCAATTCGACACAGAATTCCGGCGAGATGCCGGACAACAGCCGGCATACGGAATAGAGGGAGTTTGGGATCTGCAATCGAAGCCGCAAAGCGGGGGCCGACAGAATCGCCCCCTGTACACAGCTTTGGCCGCGCTCCTGCCCATAACGTACGACGATCGTACCGCCGAGGCTGTGCCCCAATAAAAATACGGGATTTTCCGGATGTTGTTGCTGCACATACTCGATAAACCGCTCGAGATCATCCAGGTATTCGGCAAAACAGGTGATATGGCCGCGCTTCCCGGTCGATTGGCCAAAGCCGCGCAGATCCAAAGCGTAGAAAGCGATATCGTGCCGGAAACAATAAGCAGCCAGTTCCAGAAACTGTCCGGAATGTTGACCGGCTCCGTGAATCATCACCAGGATGAGATGCGGTTGCATGGGAATCCACGAGCGATAGAACAGTTCCGTCTGCCGATTGGGACGAAATCGACTCCCGACCTCCCAAACCTCAGGTGTCTGCAACATGCTGCCAGGCTCCTTCATGGTGTTTTGCGCACACAGTAAGTATGGGCGATTGCAGAACCGATTATGAATCGGCAGGGGCAGCAGGCGGTTGGCATTTTTTTCAACCTGACTGTCCAAATATGCATGCTTCCGGCGGGGCGTCAACAAACGCCTGGATGGAAGGGTGGCGCAGGCAACCGCCTTCCGTCCATTCCGCAAATTGGACCTTCGCCGTCAGCCGCGGCCGAACCCAATGGGCGTCCGCGTGTCGTTCCGGCAGATTGACAAAGGGCCGTTCGCGCGTGGTCAGCCGTTGCAGCCGTTCGGTCAGTTTCCTCCAATCCTCATGCGACAATTTTCCGGTTCCCGTATGGCCGATATACCACAGTTGCCCGGCTTCGTCGTATAGCCCCAACAGCACGGCATTGACAGTGCCGCCGTTTAATGTAAATCCGCCGATCACCGCGATCAGATCACGATAGTTTTTCACCTTCAGCCACGCATCGCTTGTCTCGCCGATCGCATAGAGGGAAGCGGTTTTCTTTACCACGATCCCTTCCATCCCATGCTGCCGAATCACATCAAACAATGTTTGGCCGTCATTGTGCGAATCGACCAGCTGAACATGCCGGCCGGGAGTGATGATGCTTGCCAGCAGCTCCGTTCTCTCCCTGAAAGGCCGCCGGTCGACCCACTCGCCGTTATAATGGATCAGATCGAAAATCATATAGGTGACGGGCACCGCCTTCCGTACTTGTGCCACTTTTTCCAACCGGCGGATGCCGTCCCTGCGCATGACTTCCCGGAAAGAAGGCTTGCCGTCCGCGCCCAGTGAAATCACCTCTCCGTCCAGGATGACCGATTGTGCACTGCAGTAGCGGCGGATGTCGGTCAGTTCCGGATAGTGGAAAGTGCGTTCGTTCCGTTTTCTGTTGTAAAGGCGGACCTGCTTGCCGTCATAGTAAGCGAGGAGGCGAACTCCGTCCCACTTCACCTGGGCGATCCACTCTTTTCCGCCCGGAATTGTCTTGCTGCTTTTCGGTTCCATCGGCACGATCGGTTTCATGATCCGTCACCTCATGCGGTATCACCGCTAGTGTACCCAAAAAAGTCAACAAAAAAGGACCATCCGCAGGCCCCTCATTGCATGGTCCCCGTTGACGGACCAATGATTACTCCACATAATAGGCAAGCGATTCCAGTTCTGTCGTCACGTCGGCGTTGCGGATCGGGATGTCAGCCGGCACCCGCAGGATGACCGGCGCAAAATTGAGAATCCCCTTGATCCCCGCTTTCACCATCTGGTCGGCCACTTTCTGCGCTTCCGCCGCCGGAACGGTGATGATCCCCATCTTGATGTCCAGTTCCTTCACCACTTGCGGCAGCAACTCCACTGGCAAAACATCGAGCGAGCCCACTTTGCTGCCGATTTTTTCTTCCGCCGCGTCGAAGATCGCGACGATTTTCAGTTTCTCGTTGGTGTAACGGTTATAGTTGGACAGCGCGGTACCGAGGTTGCCGGCTCCCACCAGCGCGACGTTGAGACGCCTGTCCAATTTTAGAATTTGCTTGATTTTTTCGATCAAATATTGCACGTCATAGCCGATCCCTTTGCGGCCGAATTCGCCGAAATAAGCCAGGTCTTTGCGAATTTGAGCCGGGTTGATGTCGAGGTTTTGGCCCAGTTCATGCGACGATACGGTGGTGATGTTCAGATCCCGCAAGTGCTGCAGGTAACGTAAGTAAACCGGGAGGCGACGAATCACCGCTTCTGAAATTTTGGGAGTTTTCATCCTGACCTCCAAGCTGTCACGAAATTCAAAAATAAGCCTTATTACTTCATCTTAGGGGAAACAGAAAACGGACGTCAATATGCAATCAACAGCCACATCGTCCATTTTCGTTTCAGCGCGATTTGCGTGTCATGTCCCTCGCCATCTGGGACATGTATATGAACGGCCGGTTCACTTTATGTTTCTCGTTTCAGCCAGTTGTAGACCAGTTTCAACACTTCTCTCTCAGGCCCCCGGTAGATCCAAGGATTGGGCAACGATTGCAGAAAATGCCTGCCGTAGCGGGCGTCGACCAGCCGCCGGTCGTAGACGACGATCGCCCCGACATCTTTTTTCGAGCGGATCAGCCGGCCAAACCCTTGCTTGAAGCGGACGATCGCCTGCGGCACCGAGTATTCCATAAACGGGTTGCGTCCTTGCCGCTCTAGCGCTTCCGTTCTCGCTTCCGCGATCGGATGGTTGGGCGGCCAGAACGGCAGCCGGACGATCACCAGACACGACAGATCGTCGCCCGGAATGTCCACTCCTTCCCAAAACGAATTGGCCCCGAACAGCACCGCCCGCTCCTCCTGTTTGAACTGATGGACCAGGCGGACACGGGAAGACGAATCGACGCCGTGCGCAAACACGCGGATGTTATGTTCCGCCAGCTTCGGTTTCACTTTCAGGTACGTGTCCCGCAGCATCCTGTGCGAGGTGAACAGCACAAGCATGCGGCCGTTCGAGATGCGGGCGAGCGTCGTGATCGATTCGCAAAGCGAATCGACGAACACCTGCTCCGACACCCCTTTCACAGGCGTCACATCGGTTGGAATGCACAGCAACGCCTGATGTTTGTAATCAAACGGCGACTCGACCTGCAACGTGCGAAGCCGTCCTTCCTCTTCCGCCCTCCGCAAACCGAGCCGCTCCATGATATAGGAGAACCCCTGGTTCACCGCGATCGTAGCTGATGCCAGCACGACCGAGTCTTTTTTGTCAAACAGCTTCTCCTGCAGCAGCGGCCCGACGTGAACGGGCGCCATATACAGGCTTACAAACGGCCGCCCCGCTTTGTCCTCCGCTTCCAGCCACAGCACCGTCGATTCGGGATCGGTTTCCCGAAAAAATCGGGCCATCGTCAGCATCCGCCGGTCGATTTCCTGCACCTGGCCGCCGATGTCGGTGATCAGCCCCGCGATTTGGTGATCATCTGCAAAATCGGACGCTGTCAGCTCCAGTTTCGACATCAGATTGTGGAGGGACGCCGCTTCCGTTTGCAGATTTTCATAGGCGGAAAGGATCGCCTGCCACGCCGGCAGTTCGAGATGTTCCTTGCGCAGGCGCAGCGTCGATCTGCCCGCTTCACTTTTTTCCGACAGGTCGAGCGCAAACTGCTGCAGCAAGCTGAACGTCTCGTCCAAATGATGTCGCAGCTCCGCCAGCTTTCCGGCCATCTGGTCGAGCAGGTTGGCCATCGGGGCGAACTGCGGGTGCAGCCCGATCGTTGTCCGCAACTGCGGCAGCAAGCCTTGCCGGCTGTCGCGCACCAGCCGGTTGAACGCGCCCGCCACCTGAAAATAGTTCACATCCTCGCCCAGATGTTTGGTCGCTTCATCCTCAAGATGATGGGCCTCGTCTATGATCAACCGGTCGTATGGCGGTAGCACGCGATGTTCCGACTTGATGTCGGCAAAAATCAGCGAATGGTTGGTGATCACCACGTCCGCCTGCTCAGCCGCCGACCGGTTGCGGAAATAGTAACAGTTGCGAAACCACGGGCATTTCTTGCCGATGCAGGAGTCGCTGTCGCTCGCCACCCGGTTCCAATACTCCGCTTGCGCCCCCTGCAGGTTAAGCTCCTCCCGGTCGCCCGCTTCCGTTTCAATCAGCCAGGTCAGCATGCGGACGTAAAATGACCGCTCGTTCCAATCGCCGATCAGCCCCTGCGAATTGATGCCGGTCGCCACTTTGCGCAGGCAGGCATAGTTGTTGCGGCCTTTCAAGACGGACGCGGTGAACGGCACCGGCATAATCTCCTGCAGCAAGGGAAGATCCCGGTGTTTCAGCTGTTCCTGCAGGTTGATCGTGTGCGTCGCCACCACCACCCGCTCGCCGGTGGCGGCTGCGTGCAGGATCGCCGGCACCAGATAGGCGAGCGATTTTCCCGTGCCGGTACCCGCCTCCACGATCAGGTGGCGCCCCTCCGCCAGCGCGTCGGCCACCGCCCGCACCATTTGCAGCTGCGAGGGCCGTTCTTCGTAGCCGGGGTACTTGGCGGCCAACGGCCCGTTTTCCGATAATATGGTGGCTGCGATCTCGCTGTCAAACGCGACTGGTTCCCGCTCTTCCAGCTTGCGTTCCGGGATCCGCACCAGCCGGTGCATCAACTGCTGAATCACCGCACAATCGTCCGGCGGCTCCGTCTGCGTCAGTTGCAGCGGTTCGTTTGCCAATGACGCAAAAAAATGGCGCATCGGCCAATCGGACGCCGCCGTCAACTGTTCGATCTGCTGCAGCACCAAGAGCGGCAGCTTTCTGGCTTTCTCCAGCAGCTGTAAAAACAGTTCCGCTGTCGCCAACGCATCGGACAGGGCGCGGTGTGGACGCCCGTGCACAATGCCGCGGCTCTTGGCGAGCGACTCGAGCGAATAGCTCGGCTCCCGCGGCAACAAAATCTGGCTGAGTTCCCATGTATCCACATACGTACCGGCATAAGGCAAGTAGCCGGACTGCTCCGACGCCCGGTTGAGAAACGACAGGTCAAATGACGCGTTATGCGCAACCAAATCGGCACCGTCGGCAAACTGCAGAAACCGGTTGATCGCTTCCTCCAGAGCAGGTGCCCCCGCCAGGTCTTCGTCGGAAATGCCGGTCAGTTCCTTGCAGAAAGCGGGCAACGGTTTGTCCTGGGCGACAAACGTTGCCCATGTATCGACGATTTTGCCCTGTTCAATCCGCACGGCGCCGATTTCCACAATCGAATCCCGCTCGGCCGAAAAGCCCGTCGTCTCAAGATCGACCACCACATAAGGGACTGTCATGCACGTCACCTCAAACAGAGAATCCTGATATAATTCTCCATGCAGACGAGATTCTCCTGCAAGAAAAAGACGGAAGCATGCGGATTACACGCTCGCCTCCATCCGTTTGGCGGTTGCCTGCCGGCAGCGCTGCCAACACTGGTCAGCCGCATCTGTTTCGCCTAGACCCGTATGGGCCAGCGCTTTGTAAAACCAGCCCTCAATGCAATTGCCGTCAAGCTGCAGCGCTTGTGCAAATTGCTCGATCGCCGCCGCATAGTTGCCTTGCTCCAACGCCAGCCGACCGATTTGCATGTGACCAAGCAGCCGATCCTGCGGATCGTTCAATTGGACAACCGATTGCAATAACCGGTGGGCCTCCTCCTGTTTGTTTCGCATTTGCAATACGCGCGCCATGCCGATTTTTACGGATGCAGAATCCGGTATCTCCGCCAGCAACAGCGCGAACACTTCATCCGCTTTGTCGATGTCGCCCCCGAGCAGTGCCGCCCAGCCAAGATTCAGCTTCGCTTGCAGGTCGGACGGAGCGAGAGTCAGCTGTTTTTTGAAATAGAGCATCGCCTGCCCGAACTCGGCCTCCCGCATCGCCAACCAGCCGAGACCGCCGAACGGACGGGCCGCTGCGGGATAAAATGCGCGAGCTTTGTTATACAACGCACGGGCCAGGTCGTATTGTCCCCGCTGCAACGCAAGGTCCGCGAACTGTACCAGGATGTCGCAATTCGATGAGTTCAGCTTATATGCCTTCTCGATATGTTCATACGCTTTGTCCGGTGAGCCCAGCTTCTGCCAAAGCAGGGAGACGATCCGTTCCGCCTCCCAGTCGTCCGGATTCTGCTCCAATGCGACAAGAAACGAGGCGAGCGCGTCGTGATATTGTTTTTGGTTGTACTGGCAGACTCCCAGGTTAAAAAACACATCCCGCAGATCCTGCATCGATTCGGCCGCCTGTTTAAACTCTTCGGCCGCCCTGGCAAAATCCCCGTTCTCCGCGTACAGATGGCCGTACGTATGATGAACAGCCGCCAGCAAGAACGGGTCGTTCGCCTCCGCCGCCACCCGGTTCAAATGCTGTTTCGCCTTGTCGTACTCCCGTTTGCCCACATACCCGAACGCCAAATACAAGCGGGCGACCGTAAACTGTTGGTCCAACTCGACAACCCGTTCCAGTTCGCGAATCGCATCCGGGAACATCAACAGATCAAAATAGCCGAGCCCCTTGCGAAACGAGCGGATCATCTGCTCCTCATCCGGTTTCGGCAGCACGGGAACCGGCTGCATATCCGCCTGTTTGGTGGGCAATGGCGGCGCTTGGGGTTTCGGTGTTTCGAACACGTCGATGTCCAGTCCGAAAAACTCCGACAGCGCGGCGATTTTTTCTTCGAACGACAACCATTTTTCCACAAACCGGTCGCAAACGGAGCGGAGGGCGATCAGTTCTTCCCGCAAAATCCGCTTTTCGTCCGGACCGGCCGTCATCAACTGTTGCTCGATCCGTTGCAGCGCCCGAAACAACTGCTCAAACGGCTTATCAAACATGCGCATCCTCCGCCTCCTTCACTCTGCCGTTAGTTTGCAGCAACTCCCTTTTTCTATACGGAAACTCGGCTAAAAGCGCCTGCGTCCGTGCAGGCAACGCCGAGTTGATCATCCGTGATCAAAAAGCCGCACTCCTGCGAGTGCGGCTCGGCTGGTTCGCCCCGGCTGTCACTGTGGAAACCACTAGATTCGCGAGTCGGTTCTTCCCCCATCCGGATCGATGTCCACCCGCCTCTGGCCATTTCAGTGTCTGCGATTCTGCTTCATTTGCTGCTGAACAGGCGCGGGGCGAGGGCGGTGACTTGTTCAAACGGTGGCAGTTGCACCGTGCGTTTCCCGAATCAGGTCCTGGATCGTGTTGTCCGGGTTGAGCAGCACGACGACCGGCTGGTGCTTGCGAGCTTCCGCTTCTTCCAGCATCGCATACGAGATGATGATCACCGTGTCGCCCGGCTGCACCAAGCGAGCAGCCGCGCCATTCAGGCAGATCGTGCCCGAACCGCGCGGCCCGGCGATCACATACGTTTCAAACCGGGCGCCGTTGTTGTTGTTGACGATCTGCACTTTTTCATTCTCCAGGATGTCGGCCGCCTCCATCAGGTCCTGGTCGATCGTAATCGAACCGACATAGTTCAAGTTCGCTTCCGTCACCGTGGCACGATGCAGTTTCGATTTCATCATCATTCTGTACATGGACGACTCCCCCTTGCGTAACTTGTCCCCTTTGGGTGTTACGGACGCAAGATCACATTGTCAATCAGACGGGTTCCGCCGAACCGGACGGCCACTGCCAGCAAGCAGTCGCGGTCGATCAGGCTGGTATCGGATAGCGTCTGCAGATCGACGATTTTGATGTAATCGACTTCTGCCAGCGGTTCCGCTTCGATGATCGATCGGACCTGTTCCCGAATGGCGTCAGCGGAGCGTTCCCCTGCGCCGAACATCGCTTCCGCCGCCTGCAAGGCGCGATAGATCGCCAGCGCCTGCCGCCTCTCCTCCGGTGACAAATAGACGTTGCGCGAACTCATCGCCAGACCGTCCGCTTCCCGGACGATCGGACAAGGCACGATTTGCACCGGAATGTTCAGATCCTGCACCATCTGTTCAATCACGCGCACCTGTTGCGCGTCTTTTTGCCCAAAGAACGCCTTGTCCGGCTGCACGATATTGAACAGCTTCGTGACCACCGTCGCCACGCCGCGAAAATGGCCCGGCCGCGACGCACCGCACAGATTTTCCGTCAGCCCTTCCACATCGACAAACGTCATCTGCGGTTGCGGGTACATCTCGTGCACGGGCGGAGCGAAAATTGCATCGACCCCGGCCGTTTCCGCCAACCTCGCATCTCCTTCCAGATTGCGCGGGTAGCGGTCATAATCTTCCGACGGCCCGAATTGCAACGGATTGACGAAAATGCTCATGACAGCCACATCACATTCCGCTTTCGCCTGCCGGGCGAGCGACAGATGGCCATCGTGCAGCGATCCCATCGTCGGCACCAATCCCACCGTTTTGCCAAGCGTCCGTTGTTCCCTAACATACTCGCGTATCTCTCGAATCGTATGGATAATTTTCATGGCTGCAGCTCCCTTTTCAAGGCGGCGATCACTTCTTCTTTCATGCCAAACTGGTGGTCCGGCCCCGGGAACGTTCCCTCGCGCACCTCTTGCGCATAGGTTCTGACCGCATCGACCATCGTCTCGTACAATCCGGCATATTGTTTGACAAACCTCGGTATGTACTGATTCGTGATGCCGAGCAGATCGTGAATCACCAGCACCTGTCCGTCACATCCCGCACCGGCGCCAATCCCGATCGTCGGAATGGAAAGCCGCTCCGAGATCATCTCAGCGAGCGGGGCCGGCACCAGTTCGAGGACGATGGCGAAACAACCGGCTTCCTGCAAAAGGATCGCATCATGCAAAATCCGCTTGGCGCTCTCCGCATCTTTCCCCTGCAATTTGAAGCCGCCCAGCCGGTTGACCGCCTGCGGCGTTAGCCCCAAGTGGCCCATTACCGGGATGTTGGCCTTGAGCAGTGCACGAATCTCCTCCAGCATCTCGCGACCGCCCTCGAGCTTCACCGCATCAGCGCCCGCTTCCTGAATCAGGCACCCGGCGTTGCGGACCGTCTCGGCGATGGAGACATGGGCGGAGAGAAACGGCATGTCAGCCACCACAAACGTATTGGGAGCGCCTCGCTTCACCGCTTTTGTATGGTGCACCATGTCATCGATCGTCACCGGCAGCGTCGTTTCGTGCCCCAACACGACCATACCGAGCGAATCCCCGACCAAAATCAGGTCGACACCCGCCTCTTCCACCACCCTGGCGGTCGGATAGTCATACGCCGTCACCATCGAAATCCGCCGCTTATTTGCTTTCATCTCCTGTAGCTTGACGGTCGTCATTTTTGTTCGGCCATTTTCCGTCATTCCCGATTCTCCCTTCCGGAGCCCCGGCGTTCCAGCGGATAAAAAAACCTTTTCGCGCAGCAGCACGAAAAGGTT
The DNA here is from genome assembly GCF_000376225.1 of Effusibacillus pohliae DSM 22757. Taxonomy (NCBI): domain Bacteria; kingdom Bacillati; phylum Bacillota; class Bacilli; order Caryophanales; family Alicyclobacillaceae; genus Effusibacillus; species Effusibacillus pohliae. The sequence continues at coordinate 70,203 of NZ_AQXL01000134.1, read as the reverse complement.
TACGAATGTTCACGCAAGAACCTCTGTCTCGGTCCGCTGACGGCTCAGAGCAGATTTCCAATTCCTATTATTATCAAATTGCAAATTCGGAATCCGGAGTACAGTTCCAAAATGGATACCGCCTCCACTTGCAGTATAACCGGAAACCGGGTGGTTTGTATAGTATTTTACGACATCTGAATATCGGCCGAGTAGACTTTTTGCAGGCCGTCCTGATTTTGCAGAATCAGGGCGCCCATCTCGTCGATATCCACCGCCAACCCGGTCAGAATCCCGCGCGGCGTATGAGCCGACACATACCGGCCGAGCGTGATGCTCTGCCGCTTCCATTGTTCGCGAATCGGGGCAAACGTGCCGTGTTCGACGTATTGGTCGTACAATCCCTCGAACCGTTCGAGAATCCGCTGCACCAACGGTGCCCGGCGCATGTGATTCCCGGTGACGATGCGCAACGATGTGGCGATGCTTCGCAACTCATCCGGGAAGTCACTCTCCGTCTGATTGACGTTGATGCCGATTCCCAAAATCACATGGTTGATCTCTTCCGACTCCATGTTCATCTCGGTCAGGATGCCGCAGCATTTCCTGTCATCGAAAAAAATGTCGTTCGGCCACTTGATCCCCGCTTTCCGGCCGGTCGCTTCCGTCAGCGCCTGGCTGACGGCGACAGCCGCCACCAAGGTGAGCTGCGGGGCGTGCGCCATCGGCAATTTCGGCCGCAGGATCAGGCTCATCCAGATGCCGGTGCCAGGCGGCGAAAACCATGGCTTGCCGCGCCGCCCCTTGCCGCCTGTCTGCCGATCGGCGATCACCAGCGTCCCTTCCGGCTCTCCTGCTTCCGCCAACTTGGCCGCCAGCACGTTCGTCGAATCGATCGTCTGCAAATCGACCACGTGCTGCCCCATCCGTTTCGTCTGCAGCCCCGCCCGGATTTCGGCCGCCAGCACGACGTCCGGAATCGACAGCAGGCGATAGCCTTTGTTGCGCACCGCGTCGATTTCATACCCTGCTTCCTGCAGGTCTTTCACATGTTTCCAGATGGCGGTGCGCGACACGTTGAAATGCTGGCAGATTTCCTCGCCGGAAATATATCGGTCCTGATTATCCCGCAACAGTTTCAAAATCTGTTCTTTCATCGTCTCATACCTTCTGCGAACCGTTTTTCCAATGCTGGTACAGCACCCGTGCGGCAGCCAACAGATGTTGCCGGTTGTTGCAAGCCGGATGCTGCAACGTCCATTCTGTCAGCTCCGTCAAAATTTGCCCCACCAACGGCCCCGGCGGAATCTGCAGCTCGCGAATCAGATCCTGGCCGTCCACAGCCAGATCGCGAACCGACCAGATCGGCTGCCGTTCGATTGCTTTGTCCAGCAGGCGGCCGATTTTCCCGTTATCCGCCTCACTTGCCTCGCCTAATATCCGCATCGCATCGATCGCCGCCTGTTTGCCGTGGCGGTACAAGTAGCCGCGCCACGTTTCCGCGGTCCAGGTAAGCGGATCCGAGTCAGGGATCGCCCGCAAAATCGCAGCGACCGACCGCACGAACGAGTTCGGTTGGCGCAGACGCCGCAAACTGGCCTGCACCGTCGCTTCATCGACCCCCAGCTGCCAAAACAGGGCCGCCTGCCGCAAGTCCGATTTATCCGGCAAGCGGTTGGCAAAATCGGCCGCCTGCCGCCACCTCTCAGCCACAAAATCCTGGGTCCCTACATAGCGCGACCTGGCGGCTTCGCCGCCTTGATGAGGTGCGAAGCTTGCCTTCACTTTGCGGGGTGAAATGTCGGGGAATACGATCGGCAGCAGGCCAGATGCAGCGAGATAGTTGATACTGATCGATAGATCGGCCCGCAGCATCTTGTTCCATTCGTCCCGAATCCGCTCGCGGGCGATCTCCGTCATTAGCCCCGCATGCCGTCGGATCGCCTGCCATGTCCGTTCCTCGATCTGCGCCCGCAGCGCTGCTGCAAACCGGATCGCTCTTAGCATCCGCAGCGCATCTTCACGGAACCGTTCATCCGCCTCGCCGACCGCCCGAATCCGCTTCTCCCGCAGATCGCGTCGGCCGTCAAACGGATCCTGCAGGTGGCCGCGGCGGTCCATCGCCATCGCATTCACCGTAAAATCGCGGCGCGCCAGATCCTGCTCCAACGAACGGACAAACCGCACTTCGCTCGGCCGGCGAGCGTCCAAATACGCCCCTTCCGTCCGGAATGTGGTCACTTCGATCCGCTCGCCACCGATCAGCACGCTGACCGTCCCGTGCCGGATGCCGGTCGGCACCGTGCGCGGAAACAGATTTTGCACCTCGTCTGGCAACGCGTCTGTCGCCACGTCATAATCCTCCGGCCGCTTCCCCAACAGCATGTCCCGCACGCAGCCGCCGACCAGATACGCCTGATAGCCTGCCCGCTCCAACTCGGCCAACACCTGCAGCGCCGCGTCAAAGCGGCTGTCCGTCACTCGCCGTGAACCGTTTCCCGCCATGCAAAATCGCCGCGATCCAACGCTTTCACCAGAATCTCGGCGGTCGCCATGTTGGTCGCCACCGGAATGTTATGCACGTCACACAGCCGCAGCAAGGCGATAATATCCGGCTCGTGCGGCTGGGCCATCAGCGGATCGCGGAAGAAGATCACCAGATCCATCCGGTTTTCCGCAATCATCGCACCGATCTGCTGGTCGCCCCCCAGCGGCCCCGACTGAAACCGGTGCACCCGCAGGCCCGTCGCCTCCTGAATCCGGCCGCCGGTGGTGCCGGTGGCGAACAGATTCGCTTTTGCAAAAATATGGCGGTATGCCACCACGAAATTGACCAACGTCTCTTTCTTGCGGTCGTGCGCAATCAACGCGATATTCACGTTACTCCTCCCCCGCCGGTCAAAACATCAGATGTTCCAGGCCGTAGACGAGACCGGTCAATTCCATCACTTTTTTGGCCGCCAGCGCGACGCCCGGCATAAACGACTCGCGGCTGATCGAATCGTGGCGGATCGTCAATGTTTGACCGACCCCGCCGAAAATCACTTCCTGATGGGCCACATAGCCCGGCAGCCGTACCGAATGGATCCGCATGCCGTCAAAATCGGCCCCGCGCGCCCCGGCCAGCTTTTCTTCCTCGTCCGGATGTCCCTGCCGCACGCTTTGCCGCTCGGCAGCGATCATCTCCGCCGTCTTCAGCGCGGTGCCGGAAGGAGCGTCCAACTTTTGATCATGGTGCAACTCGATAATTTCCACATGCGGCAGATAGCGGGCCGCCATCGCCGCAAACTTCATCATCAGGATGGCGCCAATCGCAAAATTGGGTGCCACGATGCCGCCGATCCCTTTTTCCCGTAGAATCCGGTCCCACGCCAGCAAATCATCCTGCGACATGCCCGTCGTGCCGACAACAGGTCGCACTCCGTACTCAAGCGCCGTGTACACATTGTCGCGAACGGCGGCCGGATTGGTAAAGTCGATCATGACATCGGCGTTCGATTGCACCAGACATTCGCCCAACCGGTTTGCAAACGGAACTCCGATGTCACCCAGCCCCAGCACGCTGCCAACGTCCACTTGATGCAGTGTGCGATCAACGGCGCCGGCCAGCTCTAGCTGCGGATCGTTCAGCACCGTCTTCACCACTTCTCTGCCCATGCGGCCCTTGGCGCCAACCACTACCACGCGAATTTTTCCGTTCGATTCTGTCATATGTACACTCTCCCGCAAAATTTTGCTTGTCAATCATCTTTGCGAGTCCACCGGTCGGCGTCCCGCGTCCGAAACTTGTGCATGACCGCCCGGTGCGCCTGTTCCAGGTCGATGTCGAGCGAATTCGCCAGGCACGTCAGGCAATACAGCACATCTCCGATTTCCTCTGCGATGCTGCCGTTCGCTTCCGTCGCCTTTTTCTTTTTCTCGCCAAACCGATGGCTGACCTCTCGCGCCAGCTCGCCCAGTTCTTCCGTCAGCCGGACGATCAGGCTCATCGGCGGAAAATAACCCTCTTTAAACTGCGAGATATACTCGTCCACCTCCTGCTGCATGGCGGACAGGGTCAATTTTTCCATATTGTGACGCCTCCTTCCGCTTTATCAACATTCCACCACAAGAAGGAAGAATAAACAAGCCCAAGCCGAATATGAATTTACGGAATAGGTAGTCCTGCGCTCATGCACCCACGGGGTACAAGTCGTGTCACGGCATTATGGGTTCCCGCCAAAGTGCTTGTCACTTTGGTGGGGGGAGCATTGCTGCCGGATCACGCTATGCACCAAAATGGCACAAGTCGTGTCACGGCAGCAAAGCTGCCGGATCACGCTATGCACCAAAATGGCACAAGTCGTGTCACGGCAGCAAAGCTGCCGGATCACGCTATGAAACAGAAAAGGAGTTGTGCTTATGCCTGGATCACCGAAACGCTCTGCGACAACACTATTGGCGCTTGTCGTCGTGTTTCTCACGCTTTCGCTCGTTCTCTATCCAGAGCAGGCGTTTGAAGCCAGCGTGACGGGAATGAAACTGTTTTGGGATTCTGTCTTCCCTGCGCTGCTGCCGTTTTTTATCCTGTCGGAGATCATGCTTGGCGTTGGTGTCGTACACGCACTGGGCATCCTGCTGGAACCGCTGATGCGGCCGCTGTTCAGCGTGCCGGGTGTCGGAGCGTTTGCCCTGTCAATGGGGCTGGCGGCCGGCTACCCGATGGATGCGGTGATCACCGCCAAGTTTCGCAAAAATAAAATGTGCAGCCGCGTCGAGGGGGAACGGCTGCTGGCGTTCACCAACACCGCCGATCCGTTGTTTATGTTTGGCGCAGTCGCGGTCGGTATGTTGCGCAACCCCGGGATCGGCATGCTGCTGGCAATCGCTCACTATATCGGAGCATTTTGCGTCGGCATTTTGTACAAACTCTACGGACGCGACCAGGAGCATGTGGAACAGGACACCCGGCTGCAGCCAATCCGCGGCAATCTGTTTGCCCGCGCCTACCGGGAAATGATCCGTGCCCGCGCCGAGGACGGCCGCTCATTGGGGAAACTGTTAGGCGACGCGATCAATGACTCCATCAAAACGTCGCTGATGATCTGCGGCTTTATCATGTTCTTCGCCGTGGTGATCAAAGTGTTGACGGTCGCCGGCGTGATTCCGCTGCTCGCCCTGCCGCTGGTCGGCCTGTTCAAGCTGATCGGGATTGACAGTTCGCTGGTCAACCCGTTTTTGGCAGGGATCGTTGAAATCGACATCGGTTCGGCCCAGACTGCCGCCGCGCACGCTCCGCTGATCCAACAATTATTGATCATTTCCTTTATCATCGCGTGGAGCGGACTGTCGGTGCATGCGCAGATCGCCTCCGTTCTGACTGGCACCGACATCCGTTTTACTCCCTATATCGTCGCGCGGTTTATTCACGGCGTGATCGCGGCCGTCGCGACCGTCGTTCTGTTCCATTTGGGAGTCGGCCAAACGGCCGCCAGCGTGATGGCGCCGCTCGTTCCCTCTCCGTTGGCGGTGGACATCGCGGAACCGAGTCTGGCGGCCAAATGGCTCGCCGCACTCGGTTCATTGAAGAATTGGCTGCTGCTGATCAGCGGCCTGACCGGATTGTCCGTTCTCATCTACCTGACCAGACGGATGAAAATCATCTTTTTCCGCATCCGCATGAACAACAAGTAAGTCAATGACCCATCCAGGCATCTGGACTGTTGAGCCCACTCAACAGTCTTTTTTTAGCGAAGCACGAATATCCAGAACAAAGCGGCTGCCAGGAACCGGTAATAGGCGAACGGGGTTAACTTGACCCGTTCCAGCAGTTTCAGAAACGAAACGACAGCCAGCAGCGCAACGAGAAACGAGACGGCGAACCCGATCGCAAAAAAATCGAGATCGGCAATCGACAGATCCTTGTAACTTTTCAGCAGGTCATAGCCGCTCGCGGCCACCATCATCGGAATTGCGATCAAAAAGGAAAAATCGGCCGCCGCCTTGTGGCTCGCCCCCGTCAGCAAACCGCCGGCGATCGTCGCGCCGGAGCGGGAAAATCCGGGCCACAGCGCCAAACATTGTGCGAGTCCTATGGAAAACGCCTGGCCATAGCTGAGATCGTCGATCTCCCGCGCCCGCACGCGCCGCTGCCATTTTTCCGCTGCAATCATGAAAATCCCGCCGGCCACCAGCCCGATCAGCACCGTCTTTGGCGAGAACAGATAGGTTTTGATCGCTTTGTGGAACAAAAGCCCCAAGATCATCGCCGGCAGGATCGCCAGCAGCACGTGCAGCAGGTTGAGTTGCGAGCGGAACCGGGAACGGTCGCGCCGCAATCCCAGCAGTTGCAGAATCCGCCGCCAGTACAGCACGGCGACCGCCAGGATCGCCCCCAACTGAATCACGATTTCAAACGTCGCGGCTTTCGGTCCTTCAAAATGCAGCAGGTCTCCCGTTAAAATCAAATGGCCCGTCGACGAGACCGGTAAAAATTCGGTCAGTCCTTCGACGATCCCTTGAATCACAGCAATCCAATAGTCATGCATGTCGGTGACTCCTCTCCTACCACTTGCCGAGAAATTGTACGATCAGAATCCCGGCTCCCAGTATCCAACCGTAAATCGAAAACACTTCCAGCGTGCCCCGCTGCAAAATCGCCAGCATCCATTTGACAACTCCCAACACGACCGCCTTCGCAAGCTCTTCTATCCGTCCCCTCCGCCTCGAAAATCACTCACTCCCCCATTATACATGGTCTTTCCGCGGATAGACATGCTTTTTCCGTCATGTACATAAACATATCATGCGAGGGGGAAACCGCACCATGGATCAAAAGACAGTTCGACAAGCGCTGCAAATCGGGTTCACATACATCGGCACGGTCGTTGGGGCCGGTTTTGCCTCCGGTCAGGAAATCCTGAAATTTTTCAGCATGTACGGGGATTGGGCGTATGTGGCGATTCCCGTCAGCACGTTTTTGTTCGGTTGGGTGGGCATCAAAATGCTGCTTTTGGGGGCGCGGCTGAAAGCAAACTCCTACCGGCAGCTGACCGCCTTCCTGTTCGGCGATCGTTTGGCGGCGGTGATCGACCTGTTTATGATGGTCATGTTGTTCGGCGTCACCGTCGCGATGCTCGCCGGCGTCGGCGCCCTGTTCCAGGAAAATCTGCGGATCCCGTTTCAACTGGGCGTGCTGTTCACAATGGCGGTCACCTACGTTACGATCCGCCGCGGCATGCAGGGGATCCTAACGGCCAATTCGATCATCGTTCCGGTCATGATTTGCCTGATTTGTCTGATTTTCATAAAAACAGCCGTCACTTCGCCCGGACCGTCCGCATGGACACAAATCCCCCACCGTTCCTGGGCGTGGCTGGCATCCGCCGTGTCGTACGCCGCTTTTAATCTGGGGCTGGCGGTGTCCGTATTGGTGCCGATGGGCAATGAAATCCAGGACCGCAAGTCGCTGATCGCGGGCGGTTGGATCGGTGCGATCGGCCTGGGCAGCATGTTGCTCGGGGCGCATTACGCCATGTCTGTCAGGATGCCCGACATACTGCACTACGAGGTGCCGATGGCGCATATCACATCCGCCTACGGGCTCGCTTTGCAAATCTTGTTCATTCTCGCGCTGTGGGGGGAAATCTTCAGTACGCTGATCGCCAACGTGTACGGATTGAGCAGTCAATTGACCCCGCCTCGCTATCCGCTGAACGGATCGTTGATCACCGTCCTGATTTTGACAGCCGCCTTTTTCGTCAGCCAGATCGGCTTCTCGAATATCGTCACGTACCTCTACCCGGTGTTCGGTTATCTGAGCTTCCTGCTGCTCGTCCTGCTGATCTGGCCACGGGAACTGTACCCGCCGGAGTGAGTTCCTGCTGTGTAGGTCGACGCATTTTCGGGCCCCCAGGCAAGCAGCCGGAATCGGCTTCGAAGTTTGACGTCACTATCTTCTGGCAGCTTCTGTTGTCCGACGCCTGCCAACTATGGTAAAGTAATACCGGATAATCGGGTCCCCGGCCCGCTGCTGGTTTTCGATTTTGACTGCCGAGGAGGGCTCACCCATCGAACAAACGGTGTTGGATTTGATCAGTGTCTACGGCTATATCGCCCTGTTCCTAAGCCTCGTGTTCGGCATCGTCGGCTTACCGATCCCGGATGAAGTGATCATGACCTACGTCGGTTTTCTCGTGTCGCAAGGCACGATGCGGTTCTCGTTCGCGCTCTCTGTCGCGTTTCTCGGATCGGCCGTCGGCATGACGATCTCCTATCTGCTGGGCAGGGGGTTCGGGTTTCCCTTGATCCGCAAATACGGCCATCGCGTCGGCATCAAACAATCGCACTGGGAACGGGTGCAGGTTTGGTATCAAAAATTCGGCCCGTTTGTCCTCATGATCGGCTATTTCCTGCCGGGCATCCGGCACGTCACCGCTTTTTCCGCGGGTGCCAGCCGAATGCGGTTCTGGCGGTTCGCATTGTATGCATACAGCGGCGGTTTCATTTGGGCATCGACGTTCATTTCGCTCGGACGCCTGTTGGGCGAGCATTGGAACTTGTTGTTTGTCTTCCTGCACCGTTACGGCATATGGGTATTGGCAGGCGCTGTCCTTGTCCTGGCCTGGATCGTGCTGGTCCGCTATAAAAAAAAACTTCCTGAACCGGACCGGAAAGGAATCGACCATGCGTGAACTGAAAAACTGGATCAGCATTCTGGCGGGCTCCGCCATTCTATCGTTTGGGATCAACAACTTCATCATCCAAAATCAGTTGGCGGAAGGCGGTTTTTTCGGCATCTCGCTGCTGCTCCTGTACGCGTTTCATTTAAAATTCGGCTATTCCTTCCTGCTGCTGAACGTCCCGTTGTTTTATATCGGGTACCGCATGTTCGGACGCCGCTTTCTTGTCAAAACGTTCGCCGGGGTTGCGCTGGTATCGCTGTTTTCGCTCGTGATTCCCGAGAATATCACGCCCCCCTTGCCAAACGACAAACTGCTCGCCGCCCTTTACGGCGGCGTGGTGAACGGGATCGGCCTCGGACTGATTTTCCGATCTGGCGCCACCACCGGCGGTTCGGACATCATCGCCCGGATTGTCAACTACAAATGGGGCTATTCCATCGGCCGCACCCTGTTTGCGATCGACATCCTGGTGATATCGATCATCGCCGTGCTGCAAGGCATGATGATCGCGATGTACTCGCTGGTCGCCCTGTTTATCGCGGCGAAAGTGATCGATGTGGTGATCGAGGGGGTGGCCACCAGCAAATCGGCGATGATTATTTCCGACAGGACGCACGAGATCGCCAAGGCGATCCACGATCAACTGGAACGGGGCACCACCCTGCTGAAAGGCCGCGGCGGCTACACAGGCCAGGACAAAGAGGTGCTCTATTGCGTCGTCTCCCGGGAAGAAATCATCAAGGTGCAGCAGATCGTGCACGACATCGATCCGCAGGCGTTTGTAATCGTCACCGATGTGCACGACGTATTGGGCGAAGGCTTCTCGCCGCTGGTCAAACAACCGGAGTAGGACAAGCTGCGGAGCGGCCCTGAGAACGAAAAACCCACGCCAATCTGAAAAGCAGCCGACCGGCAGCATGCTGCCGCCGATCGGCTGTTGTTTTTACGCAAAAGATGATCTGACTGTTACGAAACGGGCGGCCGCTTCATGCACATCCACAGTGCCAGCGCGATCGTAAACAGACTCAGCAGTACGGTGAAGACGGCGATTTCCGGCACAAACCGGTCATCCTCCAGGTAGGGATGCACGCCAAACCCATAGTCGAACAAATCGTTCAGCAAAAGCCACGCCGCCCCCCACCACACATGGTGCGGCCGGAACCGGTAAGCGAACCGGTAAAGCAGCACTTCGACCGCCATCCCGGCATGCAACAAAATCAGCATGATGTTGGCAGGTGCAATGAACCGGTCCGCCACTCCGTAAAGCAACAGAACGGCCACACACCAGACCCCGTACTTGAAGGAAGTCATCACCGCCATCATCTCCAGCACCGGAGATGATCTGCGAAACAGCCACAACAGAATGACGATCGTGAAAAACAAAGAGGATGTCGGCGAATCGGGCACAAATGGCCACAACAGCGGCGGCGTGTTCAACAACTGGTTTCTGTACCAGTAATAGCCGTATACCGTCCCCAGCAAATTGATCCAAAACAACATCCATAAGAAACGCCTGTCAACGAACAAATCACGCAGGTACCGCAAAACGATCATCTCCCGTCCTCCCTCCGTCACGGTTCAACATGAAAAACGCTCGCCAGCAAGCAAAAAACTGGCCATCGCGGGCCAGTTTTTTGTCTTGTTACTTCTGCTTTTGTTTCGCCAGCCATTCGGCCATTTTCTTCGCTTGGTCTCCCTGCAGCAGACCGGGAGGCATGCCGCCTGGTTTCCCGTTTTTGATGATCTCTTCGATCTGTTCGGCCGAGTATTTGTTCCCGACACCAAGCAGAGCCGGACCGACTTGGCCTTTCAGGTCAGCACCGTGGCAGGCAGCACATGTTTGCGAGAACTGTTTGTACATCGGATCGTTCTGATCGACGATCGCCGTGTCTTTCGGCAGCTCCACCTTCTTCTTCGGCGGGTTCTTGGCGAGCGCCGCCTCATGCTGAGTATGAGCTTCATATGTAAGCCAGCCCATGAAAACGATCGCAAGCACCATCGACCAGGTAGCGATCGGACGCTTGAAAGGATGACGGGCTTTCCGCCGGTCCAGCCAGGGAGCAAGCATCAGCAGCAGCGTGGCAATCAGCGGAATCACGACGGTCCCCAACCAGATATAATCCCCCGGGATGTATTTCAGGAGCTGGTAAAGGAACAGGAAATACCAGTCGGGAACCGGAATGAACGACGTGTCGGTCGGGTCGGCCACCGACTGCAACTCAACCGGGTTAAAGATGATCCAGATGATGAAAGCGACGAGCACGACCGAACCGACGATCCATTCTTTCAGCAAAAAGTTTGGAAAAAACGGCTCCGTCCCGTCATGCGGCATGTCCTTCGGGCGACGGTAACGGGGTACGCCGGGAATTCGTTCTTTGTCATGACCAGCCATTGAAGAGCAACCTCCTTTGAATTTGTCGGGAAAATCGGATTCTTATAGCGGACCCGAGATACCTTGCTTCCGGATCATAAAGAAATGCAATCCCAACAGCACAAGGAGGGCTGCAGGCAAGAAGAACACGTGGATCGCGAAGAATCGGGTCAATGTCGTCGCGCCCAGATCCGCTCCGCCTATCAGCAAAATCTGAATATACTTCCCGATGAAAGGAACGGAACCGGCGATTTTCGCACCGACCGCCGTCGCCCAGTACGCTTTCTGGTCCCACGGCAGCAGGTACCCGGTGAAGCCGAATCCCATCACAACCATGAAAATCAGAACGCCAACCACCCAGTTCAATTCGCGCGGGGCTTTGTAAGAACCGGTGAAAAACACGCGCAGCATATGCAAGAACATCATGATGATGACAAGACTGGCACCCCAGAAGTGCATGCCGCGGACGATGTTGCCGAGCATCACTTCATCCGTGATATATTTCACAGACTTGTAAGCATTGATGATGTCCGGTACATAGTACATCGCCAGAAACATGCCGGAGATGATTTGCGTAGTGATAATCAAAAAGGTCAAACCGCCAAAGCAATAAATGAATGCGGACATCTTGTTCGCCGGATTGACGTGTGCCGGAACCTCGTGGTCCGCGATGTCCCGCCAGATCGGGGTCACGCCCAACCGTTCGTCGATCCAATCGTATGTCTTTTTCAGCATCTGTCAGACCCCTCCTGTTCCTATGCCTTTCGTTCGCTTTTCGGCCCGAGCAGCACCTTGCCGCCCTCGATCTTAACCTCAAACACGTCGAGCGGACGGGTCGCCGGAACCCCCGGTTTCGGCCGGCCATACTTGTCAAACACCGAATCATGGCACGGACAATGGAAGAACCATTCGCCATCTTTCGGCGGCACAGGATTTCCTGCCGTATCTGTCGAGCCGTTCACCTGGCAACCGAGATGGGTGCAGATCGGGGACATCGCCAGCCATTTGCCGTCTTCCCGCTTGATGATCCAGGCGCTCAGCTTGGCGTCCGATTCGTACCAGCCGTCTTTTTTATGGACGGTGAATTCCACCTTCTTCGGCAGATCGCTCGAGAAATCCGTCTCTTTTCCCACTTCGACAAAGTTCGCTTCGCCCGCCCGCTTCAACGGGTCGACGGTAAACGGAATCAACGGAGCCACGATCGATGCTGTCATAAAAGCACCGGTCCCGCCCAGCGCATAGGTCAAAAATTGGCGGCGGGTGAGTCCGTCTTTGCCTTTTCGTTCATCACTCATCCTGGTAACCTCCCTGCCTTCGGACAAAAAAAATGATTCGTCTGGTTCGAGCCGTTTCGACACCCTGAAATGTACGTATTCATCTTACAGCCTGCCCTATAGAGTGTCAAGCCAACTTGTGCTAAATTTCTCAAGCGTCCGCCGTGCCACCGTGGCAACTCTACTAGCAGTATACCCAAATTTTGAAAACGCCGTCATTCCTCTCTTGAGCTTGTTCACAAAAATGTCGATTTTACCGGCTCCAGAGCGGGATAATCTGCTGGACCAACGCGTCCGCGGTCGCCTCGTCCGGCTCTGCAAGCAACGCCAGCACCTGAAATCCCTGCTGTTCCAGTTGATCCCATGCTTTTGCGATTGCGTCGCCGGAAGTGTCCGCTGAATGCAGCAGCACAAGCTTGGTCAGTCCCCGCTCTTTGTAGGGAAGCAGCAGGTGATACAAGTAATCGGCCAACACATTCTGCGGCATGCCGGACTCGCCGGCTTGTCCGGTTGTGTGAACCGCTTCCGGCAACAAAAACACCCTGCCGGTGAGCCGCCGCTCGATCTCAGCAGCGATCTGGCGAACCCACAGCAGGTCTCGCGCGAATGGCTCACCTGCTTGTTCGCTGCCGACGGCGCAGACAGGAAGCAGCAGCGTGTCTACGTACGGTTTCAGTTCCGCAAATTTTTCGACTGACAATTCAACCAAACGCATCTCGTTTCCTCCCGGCTGTACGTTGTGCTTCGCTTATTATACAAAAAAGAACCGGGCTTAGCCCAGTTCTTCGATTTGCTTCAATTCGTTTGTCAGTTTCAGAAACTGCTCCTTATCTCGTGCATCCAACGCCCGGTCGATCTGTTCGTAGAGCTTCGACAGCCGATAGATTTTGACCGCCTGATCGAGGATCAGCTCGGCTTGCAGGCTGACCAGCGCGTCCGTTTCCTTCGCTTCTTCCTGCGGATTGGTTTCCAACACCGCTGCATATTCGGGCGAAACGCTCCTGTCCTTGAAGAAAAGTCCTATATAGATATCCTCATGCGGATTGTTGTGAATATCGAGAAACGCTTTCTCCACGTCAGAGGTAACACGCCGGTTCTTATAAAACTTGAACGGTGTCATCTGCACGCATTTGGTGGAAATCAGGATCGTCTTCGGCAGATTCTTGAAATTGTCAATAAAATGGACGCGTTCCAGAATGTGGTCGTTTGACGCAATGTACTGCAACAGCCACTCCGCTTCCCTGTTCTGCAGTTCGTATTTCTCCAAAAACCATTTGATAAAATACTTCTTTTCCGCACCGTTGATAACTTCGCCCACCGCCGTTCCCTCCTTTTACAGAATAATACATGAGAGATAGACAGCAACAACAACCGCAACTTCAATCCTGCCCCGAATCGTAGGAATATTCTTTGCAACATTATATTCGGCACGGCGCTGATGATTTCCTTTTTTTCCGCCATAAAGTTTTTGCAAAATTTTAGATTTTGACGCCGCAACTTGCACAGATAAACGGGGCGTATCTTTATTTTACCAGAAGGACCTGCCGGAAACCTAGAGGGGAACGCAGGAAAAAAACGACGGAACCGGGCAGTGTGCCAGTCTGCCGGTTCCGTAGTCTTGTGATTGGCTGTATGCAGTTAGAGGCCGGGGACTGTCTCCTCGCTCCACCGCTCGATCATCCGTTTCACATTGCGGGGAAGCAGATTGCCGGAATGGCGGTCGAGAAAACCGAGAATCCGGTCTGTGGACCAGCCGTTTTGCAGGCCACGCCGGACGCTCGCTTTCGTCAGCCGGTAAATCCGCATCATGTCTGCCCGCACCAGTTCGCTGAACTGGCTCAGTTCCCAGGCCAGTTTGCCCGCTTCGGAGGCCGGCAGCAACACGTCAAAATTCGGCTGTACAATCAACGGTGCAGAATCGGCAAGAACCGGTTCCGGTTCGTCCGCCGGAAGTTCTTCCAACAAAATTTCCCGGCCCAGATCGGACAGCCTCATGACATCCCTGCCATCGGGCAATTTGCCGAACCAGAGCAGGCCGAGGTAGACCAGCATTTGATAAATCCGCATTTCCATCACCTGCTGCTGACTGTCGTAATAGTAACAGTTCACATACGGAGAGATCAGTTGGTTGACCGATTCTTTCGTCGTCCAGCGGTTCCGGGTGGCGGAAGCAATCGTACTGACGGCCAAAGCGAGGCGGGGAATCGGCCGCCTGTACAACAATCGCCAAAATTTTACCATATCGTACAATTTTTGCTTGTCTGGCTGCCGCAACCACGGTTCCACCTTGTCGGTAAGCGCGAGCAATCCCTCTTCCAGCTCCTCGATCAGCCCACGCCCGTAACAGTAATCGTAAATCAAGGCGAACCGATCCGGATAGTCGTGAAACCGCCTGCCGTACCCGAACCGCCAGCCGGTGTTGAGCAGGTCTTCCCGGATTTCCATGCTGTCCAGCAAAAGCAGCAGCTGCCGTTTGTAAATGACGCCATCCTGCGTGATTTTCACATCGTGGTTGTTGATGAAAGCGATCAATTGCATCGCGTCGCGGACGATCGCCAACTGGTCGTCCCGGTAGACAACCGGCGGCGACTCGATTTGCTCGACCCGCTTCTGCAACTCCTCTGTGATGTACTCCTTCATTGTCTGCAGCAGGTCTTCCGGCAGGTAGTAAGCGCTTTTTCCCCCTTGGCTGCCCAGCCGGTAGAGCCAACCGTCCCGCAGCAATTGGCTGACCAGGCGTTGATGCTGGTCGGACGCATCGCCCGTCGCCCGTTTGATGATGGCCGCCAGATCTTCCCGCGAGAACGATTTCCGCCTGTCCAACGTCAATTGCTGCAACGTTTCCCTGTATGCGCGGCTGTCTAGGCCGGCCAATGTTTCACGGATAAATGTCCGGTTGCGAAAATGGGCCATGATCGTCTGCATCAGCGAGTTTTTCGAACTGCGATGGCAGTCGAAGCCGTGTCGTTCGGCGATGTTTCTGAGCGTATCAATATCGGATGAATTCAGGCATTCGCTTAACCTCATCGGTTATCCTCCCCTTGCCGCAACCATTTTTCCGCGTCAATCGTTTTGTACTCGTAGCCCTGTTCCACCAGGAACAGCTGCCGGTGCAGCGCCCGCTCCTGCTCGCAGGTTTGTTTGGTGACAAGCGAATAGAAGCGGGAGGGTCGGCCATCGGCGTTTGGGCGCAACAGCCTTCCCAGCCGCTGCGCTTCTTCCTGCCGCGAGCCGAACGATCCCGACACCTGGATCGCGACGTTTGCGTTCGGCAGGTCGATCGCGATGTTCGCCACTTTCGACACGACCAATACGGAGATGGCGCCTTCCCGAAATTGTTGAAACAACGCTACCCGCTTGCGCGAATCGGTCTGCCCGGTGATCAATGGGGCGTTCAAGTCGCGGGCAATCCGTTTCAGTTGTTCCACATAATGCCCGATGATCAGTACCCGATCCTCCGCATGCGACCGCAACAGCGATCGGATCACCCGGAGTTTCAGCGGATTTTCCGCCGCAATCCGGTATTTTTGCCGATCTGGCGAGGACAGGTAGCGAATGCGCGTCGCCTCATCCGCCGGCACACCGATTTCATAACAGGCGGTTTCCGCAATCCAGCCTTGCTGCTCCAACTGCTTCCACGGTATGTCAAAGACACGCGGGCCGATCATCGAAAAGACTTCTGCCTCCGCTCCGTCTTCCCGCACCAATGTCGCGGTCAAGCCCAGCCGCCGCGTGCTTTGCAGCTCCGCCGTCAGCCGAAACACGGGGGCCGGCAGCAAGTGCACCTCGTCGTAGATGATTAGCCCCCAACCGCCCTGGTTCAATTTTTCGTAATGCGGATACCTGCCATTCCGCGTGTAGGTCAGCATCTGGTAGGTGGTGACAGTGATCGGTTTCACCTGCTTGCAGTCAGTGGTATATTCGCCCAGCGCACCGTCGGGAACCTCGCACTTATCGGCGATCTCCCGCATCCATTGCTGGACGGCCGCCACATTCGGCGTAAGAATCAGCGTATTCGCCCGGATGGCGGCCATCGCCGCCAATCCCACCACCGTCTTGCCGGCACCGCAAGGCAGCACGATCACTCCGGAGCCGGACGCCAAAAAAGCGCGAACCGCCTCCTCCTGATACGGCCGCAAACGAAAGCCGCCTGGCGGCTGGTCCGATTGACCCAGCCGGATCGGCAGCGGCGCCCCCTCGCTGTAGCCCACCAGATCCTTCACCGGGTAGCCGAGTTTCGCCAACACCCGTTTGATTTCGCCCCGCATCGCGGCCGGCACTTCCAAGCCTCCACCGGTCGCTTTCGCTATCATCTGACTGACTGCCGGATGCTGGCCGAGTTCCGCTAGCAGCGTCCGATCCCCCGTCAACAGCACTTTTTGGTTCCGTTTTTTCAGCACGAGACGACCGTACTTCTCCGTTTCTTCCACAATAAATTGCTGGACGTTCAAGGGAATCGGATAGCGGCTGTAAGCCCGCAGCGTGCCAAGAATCGATTCCGCCGTCAGGCCCGAGGTGGACGCGTTCCAGAGGGAAACGCGGCTGATTCGGTAGGAATGCACATGTTCGGGGCTTTTGATCAGTTCGGAAAACGGCAGAATCGCATCCCGCACCGTTTTGAACGTCGGGTCGTTCACTTCCAGCAGCAGCGTCCTGTCGCTTTGCACGATCAACGGTTTGCCGGTTGCCAAGCGTACCTCACCCTTCTGCAAATTGGCTAAAATTAGTATTTGTCCGGAACGGAATTTTAATCAAGGAAAATGCCGAGTTGATCGTCCATGATCAAACAAGAAAAGAACCGCCGCACGGCGGTCCTTCCAATCCGATCGCTTGTTATTCCCTTCGCATCCGGGTGGTTTTGAGATCTTTCAGTTCGTCAAAATACATCCAGACACCCGTTAGATAACACACACACAACAGGACGGCCCCAATCAGATCGACCCATTTTCCGTAAAATCCGACCAGAATCATTGGGTGGGTAACGATCGACAACCAGCCGGACAGATAGGCGGACCAATAGGTATCCCAGGCGCTGCCAAACCCCCATTTGTAGATCACAAACAGAAACAGCGGAAGATGAATGAACCCCATCGCCCCGACAGCGATTTGCAAGCGGGAACGATCGGCCGGATAACCGGCTGCATGCCAATACCCGACGGCTCCCATGCTGAGTGCGGCGAATGTGCCGAGCAGCAGCGCCAACAGGTCACCGATGCGGGCCGCGGCTGGGGACGCGCCGAGAAATTTCCAGATGATATACGGCAAGCAGACGATTTTCAGGAAGATCCAGCAGCAGATCAACAACTGTGCGAACACTGC
Source organism: Effusibacillus pohliae DSM 22757 (assembly GCF_000376225.1). Classification (NCBI taxonomy): domain Bacteria; kingdom Bacillati; phylum Bacillota; class Bacilli; order Caryophanales; family Alicyclobacillaceae; genus Effusibacillus; species Effusibacillus pohliae. Next base: position 52,597 of record NZ_AQXL01000134.1, on the reverse strand, counting down.
GTGCAGGATCAGTTTGCGGCTGACCACGTTCTCCCACCTCTTCTGCACAAGACAAGTTCTTCTATCATCTGTATGAACGAGGTCCGGTGGAAAGACCCGATGAAAATAAAAAAAGACCCGTCCAACCGGACGGGTAAAAATGATAGGAGTGGAGAGAAACCAGAACTCAAGCCTTGCATTTTTATCATATCGAACGACTGGTAGGTTTGTCAAGATTATCTCCATTATAAATGTTGATAAATTTTTCACAAATACAGCCTGACAAATGGTTCGTGTCAGGCTGTCGTCTGCTTGCACATCTGCTCAAATACTTGAAAATAGGTCGGGAACGTTTTGGAAACGCAGCCGGGGTCTTTGATTTTGACACCCCGGACGCGCAATCCGACCAAGGCGAAAGCCATCGCCATCCGGTGGTCATCGTAGGTATCGATCTCCGCCGGGACGATTTGTTCCGCCGGATGGATGCGCATGCCGTCTTCCCACTCTTCCACCTGTACGCCAAGCTTGCGCAGTTCGGTGACAACCGCATGAATCCGGTCCGTTTCCTTAATCCGTATGTGACCGATGTTGCGGATCGTCGTCGGAGTGGCCGCAAACGGGGCGACAACCGCCAGCGTCATCGTCGTATCGGACATCTCGTTCAAATCGACATCGATGCCTCGCAAGGGATGATCAAGGGACCGTTCCACCTCGATAAAATCGGCTCCCCAGCGAACGCGGCAGCCCATCTGCTGCAGCAAGTCGGCAAACTGGGCATCCCCTTGCAGGGATTCGCGCGACAGATGCAAAACGCGCACCCTGCCGCCAGCGATCGCCGGCGCGGCTACAAAATAGGAAGCACTGGAAGCGTCCGGTTCGATCACATATTCTCGTGCTTGATAGCGTTGCCCGCAGCGGACGCGGAACGAAGCATCGCCCGTGCGCTCCACCCCGACCCCGAATTGGGACATCATGCGGATCGTCATCTCGATATAAGGCGCCGATAGAAGTTCGCCCGCCACTTCGATGTCCACATCCTGCCCGGCGTAGGGAGCGGCCAACAGCAAAGCGGACAGGTATTGCGAGCTGCGGGTGCCGGGGATCGACACGTTGCCGCCTTTGATCCCGTTGGCCTCCACCAACACCGGCGGACAGCCGGTGCCCAACTCGGAACGAACGGAGACGCCAAGCGTCTGCAGTGCTTCGATCAAATCCTGGATGGGGCGTTCGCGCATCCGCTGAATTCCGTCGATTCGATAGGTTCCCTTGCCAAGCGAAACGAACGCGGTCAAAAAGCGGGCGGCCGTCCCGGCGTTGCCGACAAACAGGTCGACAGGCTCGTTTTGCTCCGGAATCAGTCCGCCTTTTCCTTCGACCAGCACCGTTTTTCGCTGTTCGTCAATCTCCAGGCAAAACCCCAATTTTTGCAGACAGCTCATAAAGTAGCGGCTGTCATCGCTGAACAGCATATTCCGCAACGTGCTGATCCCGTTCGCCAATGCGGCGATTGGCAGCGCCCGGTTGGAGATGCTTTTCGAACCCGGCACTTCCACCACCGCATTCAGCGGACGATTTACAGGGCGAATTTCGATCATGCTCGTTCCTCCTATTCCCGCACATGCACCTTATAACCGTGACCTTGCAGCAGACGCAGCGCTTCCTCCTGCTCCTGGTAAGAAGCAAAAGACAGCAGCAGCTGGCCGTTCACTTCCTCCCGGTTCTCCAGGATCCCGATGTTGCGCAAATTGATCTGGTGCTGGCCGAGCAGGCTAGCCACATGGCCGATGATGCCCGGTTTGTCTTCCACATCGATCGTCATCTCGTAATAATGGGTGGCGACGCCTTTCGCTTTCGCGGGCAGCGCGTCACGCCAATCGCGCGTCCTGACAAAAAAAGATTCGATTTCGCCAGCATCCCCCGCCTCCAGCAACTCGACAATCTGGCTGGTCCGCCGCAGCCAGTCCTTTAGCAAATCAAGCACCGGTTCCCGGTTTGTCAGCAGAATGTCCCGCCACATCACCGGGCTGCCGGACGCGATCCGCGTCACATCGCGGAATCCGCCCGCCGCCAGCCGGCTGTAGAGTGGGTTGTCCTGGCCCAGATCGGCCACCTGATCGACGAGCAGCGCAGCTACGACGTGCGGAATGTGGCTCACTGCCGCCACGATCCGGTCATGTTCCGCCGCATCCATCATCAGCACGCGTGCCCGAATCTGCTCGAACGTCCTGCGCAGCTTGTCTACCGCAAGCGGGTCACAAGCGGCATCGGGCGTCAGAATGTAGGCGGCATTCTCGAACAGCCGGGGGGTGGAGGCGGCGACGCCCGATTTTTCCGAACCGGCCATCGGATGGCCGCCAATAAACGTAACCCCTTCCGGCAGATGCGTCCGGGCGTATTCGCAAATTTCCCGTTTCGTGCTGGATACGTCTGTGATGATACAGCCTTTTTGCAACGGCAGCGCCGCCAGCCGTTCCAACTGGCGGATCGTTTGCAGCACGGGCACCGCAAGCACGATCAGGTCAGCGTCTCTTACAGCGTCCTCCAGATTTTCAAACGCTTCGTCAATAACCCCCAGGGCGAACGCTTTCTGCAATCCTGCCGCATCGACATCGACGCCTGCGATCCGCTTGACCATGCCGTGCGAACGGAAGGCCAGCGCCAGCGACCCTCCGATCAGCCCGCAGCCGACGATCACGATCTTGTTGTAGGAAATCATGCCCGCAACGGCTCCTTCAAGGCAGCGGCAAACTGCACCAGTTCGCCATACGCTCCGTCGATCTCCGCCTGATGGCCGCTGCCGATCGCTTCCGCCAGCCGTTCGATTTTCCGGACGATGGCGGAACCGACGATCACCCCATCGGCAAATTGCTTGATGTGGGCCGCTTGCTCGGGGGTACTGACACCAAATCCGACTGCCACCGGCAGCGTTGTGGCAGATCGCACGCTGGACACAAACTCCGGCAGCTCGGCGGAAAACCGGTCCCGCATGCCGGTGACGCCAAGCGAGGAAACGCAGTACACAAAGCCGCTCGCCGATTGCGCAATCCGTTCGATTCGCTGCCGGCTGGTCGGCGCCACCAACGGGATCAGATCGACACCGTATTTGGCCGCCGCCAGACGCGCTTCCCCACTCTCTTCATACGGCAGGTCCGGAATAATCACGCCGTCCGCCCCCGCCTCTTTCGCCGTTGCAAAAAATCGTTCCACTCCCCATTGGATCACCGGATTCACATACGTAAACAAAATCAGCGGTACGCCGACGCCCGATTGGCGCAATCGCGCCACCAATGCAAACGCGTCGACCATCCGCGTGCCCTGCTTAAGCGACCGCAAAGCGGCCGCCTGGATCACCGGTCCGTCAGCCAGCGGATCCGAATACGGGATGCCCAGTTCGATCAGATCCGCCCCTGCCGCTTCGAGATCGCGGACGATCCGCTCCGTCCACTCGAGACTGGGATCGCCTACGGTGACAAACGGAATCAGGGCGGTTTCCCCTTTTTCCTTTAATCTGTCAAAAACGGCTTGAATCCGGCTCATCGTTCCACCCCCAAATACCCCATGACGCTTTGCATGTCTTTATCGCCGCGGCCCGACAAGCAAATCACGATGCTGTAGTCGCTTGGCAGGCTCGGGGCCACCTTCAGCACATGCGCGACCGCATGGGCACTCTCCAGCGCCGGAATGATCCCCTCGACGCGGGCGAGCGTCTGCAACCCTGCGAGCGCCTCCCTGTCGGTGATCGACACGTATTGTGCGCGGCCTGTATCCGCCAGATGGGCGTGCTCCGGTCCGATTCCCGGATAGTCAAGCCCCGCCGAAATCGAATGGGCGGGCAGCACCTGCCCGTACTCATCCTGCAGCAACATGGTCAACGATCCGTGGATCACGCCGGGCCGTCCCTTGCTGATTGTTGCCGCATGCCGCTCCGTGTCAATCCCTTCACCAGCCGCTTCGACACCCGTCAGCTTGACCGGATCCTCGAGAAACGGATAAAAAATCCCCATCGCATTCGAACCGCCGCCGACACAAGCGACGATCTCGTCCGGCAAGCGGCCTTCTTTCGCAAGAAACTGCTCGCGCGTTTCATCGCCGATAATCCGTTGAAAATCGCGAACCATCATCGGATACGGATGCGGTCCCACCACCGATCCGATGATATAAAACGTATCTTCTACATGCTCCACCCAATGGCGGATCGCCTCATTGGTCGCGTCCTTCAGTGTGTGCGTGCCTGACGTGGCGGGCACCACTTCCGCTCCCAGAAGCTTCATGCGAAACACGTTCAACTCTTGCCGCCGAATGTCTTCTTCACCCATGAAGACGGTGCATTCCAATCCCAGCAAGGCGGCGACCGTCGCTGTTGCCACGCCGTGCTGTCCGGCTCCCGTCTCGGCGATCACCCGTTTTTTGCCGGTATATTTCGCTAGCAGTCCCTGCCCTAACGCGTTGTTGATCTTGTGCGCTCCCGTATGGTTCAAATCTTCCCGTTTCAAATAGATCTTCGCACCGCCCAGCTGCTTCGTCAAACGTTCCGCAAAATACAACGGGGTCGGGCGCCCCGAGTATTCAGTCAGCATCCGCGCCAGCTCCCGCTGGAACTGCGGATCCTGGCGGTAGTGGCAATACTCCTGCTCCAGTTGGTCGAGCGCATTCATCAGCGTTTCAGGCACGAACTTCCCGCCGTATTTTCCGAAACGCCCTTTTTCATCCGGTAGCATCCGTCTCTCTCCCTCACTCTTTCGATAAACCGCTTGATCTTGTCCGCATCTTTCGCGCCGTTCGATTCCACGCCGGATGATACATCGACTCCATCCGGACGGTATTCGTCAACGAGTTCCCCGACATTGTCAACCGTCAGCCCGCCGGCCACAAAAATCGGAACATCCGGCAGCCATTCGCGAAACCGGGCGATCCCGCGCCACGGGAACGTCCTGCCGGTGCCCCCCGCCGCCCCCGGATGATAGGTGTCCAGCAAGACGGCGTCCACCGCTCCCCGATAGTACCGAATCTGTGCATCTGCTTCATCGAACCGCACAGGCCAAGCTTTCCACACCAGCTTGCCGGTCTGTTCCTTCAGTTCGCGGCACAACGCAGGCGATTCGGCGCCGTGCAGCTGGAATCCATCCAATGCTGCCGCTTTCCCGGCTGCCAGCAAAGATTCGAGCGATTCGTCGACAAACACGCCAATCCGTCTGGGAGCCGCTAGCCCGTGTGTCAGTTCCCCCACTTGCTCCGGTGGCACTTGCCGTTTGCTCCTGGCAAACACAAAGCCGATAAAATCGGCTCCGGCCTCTGCCGCCGCCCGCACAGCTTCCCGCGTCTGCAGCCCGCATATCTTGATCCGGGTCATACCTCAATCTTCCTGCCCAACAAGCGGTTGACCGCGGACAGGATATCGTCCGACCGCATCAGCGACTCGCCGACCAAGATCGCACCGGCTCCCGCCTGTTTCACGAACTGCACATCCTGATAGGTAAAAATTCCGCTTTCCGAAACGAGGAAGCTGCCCGCGGGCAGATCGGCAGCCACGTCGGCGGTCGTTTGCAAATCGACGTCAAATGTCCGCAGATCCCGGTTGTTGACACCGATCAAGCCCGCCCCTGACGCGAGCGCCGCTTGCAATTCGGCCCGGTCGTGCACTTCGACCAGCGCGTCCATCCCCAATGCCTCCGCCAGTTCCCGAAACCGCCGCAACTGCTCCGTGGTTAGAATCGCAGCGATCAGCAAAATCGCATCGGCTCCCAGCAGGCGCGCCTCATAGATTTGATATTGATCGATGATAAAGTCTTTCCGCAAGAGCGGCAGCGACACCGATTGGCGAATCTCTGCCAGATACGAAGGGCTGCCCTGGAAAAATTGGACATCGGTCAGCACGGAAATCGCAGTGGCTCCCGCCGCCTCATACTGCCTGGCGATTTGCACCGGATGGAAGTCCGGGCGAATCACCCCTTTCGAGGGAGACGCCTTTTTCACCTCAGCGATCAGGGCGACAGCGTCCCGGCAGGCGCGAAGCGAGTTCGCAAAGCCGCGAGCGGGCGGCAATTCCGAGATTGCCCGCTCCGCCTGCCGCAGATCGATAGTTTGCTGTAACGCGGCCACCTCTTGCCGCTTGACAGCGACGATCCGGTCGAGAATCATCTACGCCAACTCCTTCACAAACCGGTTGGAAACCTCCACCAGCCGTTCGAATGTCAACCGGGCCCTGCCGGAATCGATCAGCGATTGCGCCAACTGGACCCCTTCCTGCAAGGAAGCTGTTTTGCCCGCCACATAGAGGCTGGCAGCCGCATTCAGCACCACGATGTCCCGCGTGGCTCCCGTTTCGCCGTTCAACACACGGCGGACGATCAACGCGTTCGTTTCCGGGCCACCGCCGACGATCGCTTCCAGCGGATACACCGGCAAGCCAAACTGTTCCGGGTGGATTTCGTACAATTCGACCTTTCCGCTTTTCAGTTCGGCAACCTGGGTAGGTCCTGTCACCGTAATTTCATCCAAGCCGTCCGAACCGTGCACGACCATCACATGTTCCGCTCCCAAGGCGTGCAGCACCCGCGCCATTTTTTCCAGCAACCCGCCGGAAAACGTGCCGATCACCTGCCGCCTGGCGCCAGCCGGGTTGGTCAGCGGGCCGAGGATGTTGAACACCGTCTTGAACCCCAGTTCCCGCCGCGGCCCCACCGCGTGCTTCATCGACTGGTGATAGAGAGGGGCGAACATAAAGCAGATGCCCGCCTGTTCCAGACAAATCCTGGCCTGATACGGATTCAGCTCGATATTCACGCCGAGCGCTTGCAAAACGTCCGCGCTGCCAGATTTGCCCGACATCGCCCGGTTCCCGTGTTTCGCGATCGGCACGCCGGCCGCTGCCGTCACAATAGCCGCCGCTGTAGAAATGTTGAACTTCGGAATCCCGCTCCCGCCGGTTCCACAGGTGTCGAGGATTCCTTCCACACCGGTGATGACAGGCGTCGCGTGCTTGCGCATGCTGCGGACCAGGCCGGTGATCTCCTCGACCGTTTCGCCTTTCACCCGCATCGCCGTCAAGAAACTGGCGATCTGCACCGGCGTCGCCTGGCCCTGCATAATCTGATCCATCACCTGCTCCGCTTCCGCGTCCGTCAAATCGCAGCCGGCGATCAACTTCTCCAACACTGCTCTCATAAATCTCCGCTCTCCTCTCAACTGGCCTGAACTCGCTCAAAAAGCTTCTTGTCAGAGCTCACCAGGAAGCAGCAGCCGCTGATGCCGAACAGCCTTTTTTGACCGTCCCGCCGTTAAAAGAAAAGGCCAGAGCACAGCTCTGACCTTGTGAAAGACGAAAATGGGAACGAACAGGTGACAGACTCCATCACCCTTCGCAAATCTCTACTGTTTCGTCTCGGCTCTGCTCCACTCGTTCAATTGCTCATCTCAAACCCTCGTCAAATCTTGACTCAAGCACTCCGAATCTTACAAACAGTGTACCCGGAGGCGCTTGCATCGTCAAGCACTACTTTTTCCCGGTCAGATCGGGGCGCAGCCCGGCAGCCCTACCCAGATAGATATGTTTGATTTCCGCTTGCGACAAGTTGGTATTGACGTGAATCATCACCCGGATGCATTTACTTACGCTGCCGGGCACCGGAATCTCCCTGGAACACATCATCGGCACCAGTTCCCAGCCGGGGATCGTGCGGATCGCCATCGCCGGAAACGCCGCATCCAAATCATCCGTCACCGTGGCAAACACGGACGCGATGTCTTCCGGCTGGATCCGGTTGGCCGATATGATTTCCGACAACAGTTCTCTCGTCGCTTCATAAATCGCCGTTTCCGTGTTTTCTTCCACCGTCGTGGCGCCGCGAATGCCGCGAATCATCGTTCGTTCCCCCCCAGCCGACGAAGCAAGGCGAGCACCGACTCTTCGTCCACATTTCGGCAAATCTCAACCGATCCGATTTGCGTTACCAGCACGAAGGCGAGGCGGCCGCCGGCCGCTTTTTTGTCCTGCTTCATGGAAGTGAGCAGCTCAACCGGATCCAAATCGGCGGGTAGTTCGGTCGGCAACCCGGCTCGCAGGAGCAAGGTGCGAATCCGTTCGACCGTCCCGCGATCCGTTTTTCCGTAAAGCAGCGACAATTCTGCCGCAAACACCATGCCGATCGAAATCGCTTCGCCGTGCATATAGGTGCCGTAACGGGCCGCCGCTTCGATCGCATGGCCCAGCGTGTGGCCAAAATTGAGGATCGCCCGCACATCCGCTTCTTTTTCATCGCGGGCGACAACGGCCGCTTTGACGGAACAGGAGCGCGCCAGCATTTCCGCCGCAATCTCCGGATCGAGTGAGCTCACCTTGTCGATCGAGGATTCGATCCATTCGAAAAATCCGGCGTCCCGGATCACCCCGTGTTTGATCACTTCCGCCAGACCGGAGCGAACTTCCCGCGGCGGCAGCGTCCGCAAAGTGGCGATGTCATAGACGACCAGTTTCGGTTGGTGAAACGCGCCGATCACGTTTTTTCCTTTCGGATGGTTGACCGCCACCTTTCCGCCGACAGAACTGTCATGAGCAAGAACGGTAGTTGGCACTTGTACAAACGGGATGCCCCGCATATAAGTGGCGGCCACAAAACCGGCCAGATCGCCGACCACCCCGCCGCCGAGGGCGAAAATGGCCGATTTTCGATCCAGCCCCGCAGCAAACGCACGATCAAACAGCTCCGCTGCCTGGGCGAGAGTTTTGGAGCCTTCCCCCGCGGGAACGACCGCCTCCGCCACCTGGTAGCCGGCAGTTTGCAAAGCGGTGATCGATCGCTGCAAATGGCCGGACGCCGCAACGTTTTCATCCGTTACGATCATGCAGGCGGAGCTTGCCGGAATCCCCGCCTGCTGCGCCAGTTGTCCGAGCTCGTCGAGCAATCCCTCTCCGATCACAATGTCATATCCGCGGTCGCCAAGATCGACGTGAACCGTTCGTTTCTCCCGGATCATCGTTCCGCCACCAGCTTCAGGTAATTGTTGTAGTTGACGCGTGTTTCTTCCAACGAGTCGCCGCCGAATTTTTCCAGGAACGATGCGGCGATCACCCAGGCGGTCACCGCTTCGCCGACCACCGCGGCTGCCGGCGCGGCACATACATCGGACCGTTCGATGCTCGCTGCAAACGGTTGTTTGGTCGCCATATCCACGCTGCGCAGCGGCTTGTAAAGTGTGGGAATCGGCTTCATGGCGGCGCGGACGACGATCGGCTGCCCATTCGAGACGCCGCCTTCGATGCCGCCTGCCCCGTTGGTTTCCCGATAATACCCTTGCTCCGCAGTGTAAAAAATCTCATCGTGCACCTCGGACCCCGGCTTTCTCGCAGCGTCAAACCCGAGCCCGATCTCGACCCCTTTGATCGCCTGGATGCCCATCAGCGCGCCCGCCAAGCGGCTGTCCAGACGGCGGTCGGGCATCGAGTAGGAGCCCAGCCCGACCGGCACGCCGGTGACGACTACCTCAAAGATGCCGCCCAGCGAGTTGCCTTCTTTCCGGGCCTGCTTGATCAGCTCGATGATTTCCGCTTCCTTGTCCGGATTGGCGACCCGCACTTGCGACTGTTCCGCCCGTACGGCGATTTCCTCGATCGTGCCCGCGACAGGTCCCGCTTTGATCGGGCCAAGTTCAACGATGTGGCTGTAGACATGAATGTTGAACTCTTCCAAAAGCTGGCGGGCAACAGCGCCAACAGCCACCAACGTGGCCGTGTTGCGGGCACTGGCCCGCTCCAGCACGTTCCGGACATCCTGCTGGTTGTATTTCAGGGAACCGGCCAGATCGGCATGGCCCGGCCGCGGCTTGCTGACGATCTCCAGATCGGCCGGCGGTTCGCCTGTAACCGCCATACGCTGTTCCCAATTTTTCCAGTCGCGGTTTATGACGACCAGTGTAACGGGCGTTCCCATCGTCTTACCGAACCGAACCCCGCTTGTGATCGTCACCTGGTCCGTTTCGATCCGCATCCGGCCACCCCGCCCGAATCCCTGCTGCCGCCGCCACAGCTGGTGGTTGATTTTGTCGATCGACAACGGCAGATTCGCCGGCAAGCCTTCAATGATCGCGGTCAGCTGCGGACCGTGCGATTCGCCTGCTGTCAAATAACGCAACATGTTCAAGTCCTCCTGACGAACTACTTTCACGCTGTACCGTGTTATATATTTTTAACATTATAATGCAGATATCGACAGAAAACAATGAAAAAACGCCCGGCAGCGTCAGGTTGTCCGGGCGTTTCGACGGTTCATCGTTCGTTTTGTAAAGTTTCCAGCACCAGACGGGATGCCAGCTCGATGTCCCGCAGGTCGGCCACCTGCAAAAGAGCCTGTCCGTACCGCACCGGAATCGATACCCCGCCGGTGGGAACCCCGTCTTTGGACAGCAAAATCTGGCCGGCATCGCTGTTTCCGTCCGGCGATACCTCCAGCTGATAGGGAATTTGCAGCCGTTCCGCCGCATCCACCAGCCGCTGCTTGATGGCAGGCGGGACGACGACGCCGCGGTCCATCACTTTGATCGCCGGTCCTATCCCAAGGGACAAGACGCTGCGTTCCGCACTCGGCATGTCTCCCGCCTTGGCGGCGCCAACCGTCAACGCAAAATCGGCGTTGATCTTGAATGAGGCCGCTTTGACGCCGCGAGAGCCCACCTCTTTTTGCGCAGCAAACAGAACCGCCAGATCATGCGGATACGCTCCCAGCCTAGACGTCACCTCAACAAGCACCGCACAACCCACACGATTGTCCAGCGATTTGCCCGCCAGCCGGTTCTCTGTCAGCTGAAACACTGGCTTGTCAATCGCCCCCGCCGTTCCGATCGGCAGCCGTTTCGCTGCTTCCGCCTGCGATTCCGCTCCGATATCCACATACAAATCGGCGAATGTAATGTCTTTAAGTGAGGTGTTTGCAGCCGCTCCGATCACTCCGAGTACTCCATTGGCAAAACGCACCCGTTCCCCGATCAGATGCAGCGGATTCAACGAACCGACCGGTACAATCCGAATGAATCCATTTTTTTCGCAATGGATGGCCATGACGCCAGGTTCATCCATGTTCGCTGCCAGCAGTACGGTTTTGCCGCTGTTGGCGGTTCCTTTTTTCCACGCCAGCAGGTTGCCCAAAACGTCGACTTTCAGTTCGTCCACATGCGGTTGCAACAGCCCCGACAGGATGTCGCGCACTTCCGTTTCCGATCCGGACGGACCTGCTGCGCCAGCCAATTGGAAAATCAACTGCTTCATGCGAGACGCAATCCCCCTTTTTCCACGCTCCGCAAAAACGCTTCCACCAGTCGGATCGTGTTTTCGTAATCGTCGAGGCTGATCAGTTGGGCCGGCGCATGGATGTAGCGCGTGGGCACCGACACCGCGCCCGTCAGGATGCCGCCGCGGGCAATGTGCACCCGTCCCGCATCATTGCCGCCCCCGCTGACACGCCGAAACTGGTAGGGAATGCCCGCCGCTTCGGCAACCTGGAGCATGTGCTGCAAAAAATATTGGTTCGCAATTGTTGACGAGTCGATCACCGACAACGCGGGCCCTTTTCCCATAACGGTTCCCTGACCGTGCCCGGGCGCTCCCATCACATCGAAGCAAACGGTTCCCTCCAGGATCAGCGCAATGTCCGGATTCACCCGGTAGGCGACCGGCCCGGCCCCGCGCAGACCGATTTCTTCCTGCACGGTAAAAGCGAACACGAGGGGGATGTCAAACGATTTTTTGATCGTTTCGACCAGCACCGCGCAGCCGACCCGGTCGTCAAACGATTTCGACTTGGCGCAGCGCTGCCCGATTTCCTGATAGTCCGTTGCGAAAACGGCGCAGTCTCCGGGCTGCACCCATTTTTCAGCTTCTTCTTTCGTTTTCGCGCCGATGTCGATGAACATCTGCTCGATCGAGACCGGTTTTTCCCGTTCCGCCGAAGATTGCAGATGAATCGGTTTGGACCCGATCACGCCAAACATTTTCCGTTTGCCGATGCGCACCGGCTTCGCCAGCAGTACCCGCGAATCGACGCCGCCGATCGGGCGAAATCTGAGCAGTCCGTTTTCCTCAATCTGGACGATCATCAGGCTGACTTCGTCCATGTGGGCGCAGAGTAGGACTTTCGGACCCGGTTGCGAGCCGTTTTTCTCGACAATCAGGCTGCCGAGGCTGTCCGTATACACGCGGTCCGCATAATCGCGCACCTCTTCATAGATCACCTGGCGGATCTCATCTTCGAACCCGGAAGGGCCCATCGCTTCCGTCAGTTTTTTAAGTAACAAGCCAATCCCTCCACGAACGAACGATCGACCGATGCGACAAAATGGGCGAGCAGCTTGCCGACGCGCTGCACATCCCGGTAACAGACCGTTTCCACGGAAGTATGCATATACCGCAGCGGGATCGCGAGCACCCCGGTCGGAATTCCTTCCCGCGTGATCTGGATCGCGTTCCCGTCTGTCGCGGTCGGTGCTTGCGACAAACGGATCTGATACGGGATGTTCTGCTGATCCGCAGTCTTCACAAACCGGGCGAAGATATCGCGATGAATGTTCGGGCCGTTATGGATCACCGCCCCGCCGTCCATTTTCATACCCAAATCAGCCGCAACGCCGGGCATGCCGGCGTGGGTGACATCGACCGCGATTCCCAAATCGGGACGGATCGCATTTGCTACAGCAGCGGCGCCACGGTTGCCCAATTCCTCCTGCACGGTGGCCACCACATAAACATCCGCCTGGATCCACAGCCGGTTCATTTCCTGCAAGCATTCGAGCAAAGCGGCGATACCCGCTCGATTGTCCAACGCCTTGCCCGCTATGTACCCGTTCTGCAGTTCCATGCTGGAGCGGACGATCGTAATCACATCCCCGATCTGGATCTGCTCCCGTACCCGTTCTTCCGGCATGCCCAAATCGATATACAAGTCCTGCAGCGGAATCGCCGTGTCCCGCTCTTCCGCCGTCGTCAGGTGGGGCGGCTTCGATCCGACAATCCCGTGGCATTTCGTCCGGCCGTGCACGATCACCTCTTGCCCGAGCAAGGTCCGCGGATCCAATCCGCCCAGTTGCGTGAAGCGCAGGAATCCGCCCGGCTCGACCTTTGTCACGATCAGCCCGATCTCATCCATGTGCGCGGCTACCATAATACGCGGCCGCGGCTCCGCGCCTTCTCCCCTGATCAGGGCGATCAGGTTGCCCAGCTTGTCTGTCCGGATTTCATCCGTATAAGTGCAAAAATAGGACGCGATCCGACCGGCCACCTCCGATTCATAGCCGGTTACGCCAGGAACCTCCATCAGTTCCAGCAAAGCCTGCTTGTAATCGGCCAGCCTACTCATTCGCCCGCTCCTCCTTGCGGCGAATTCTCTGCAGCATCCGCATTGTCATCGCCAGATTGCGCGCATAGAGCAACTCACCCAGCCAGATGCCGGCCACGGTGGGGATCAGGCTTTTGGCCGGTACCGACCAGTCGGCGATCAGCGGAAACAGCGCTAGGACGCTCAAATAGAGCGACAGCGTGCAGCCGGTTGCCATGAATAACGAATACGCTACCCGATCCAACATCCAGCTTTTCACAATCTGGGACCGGACCATTTGCCGGATCCCCCATCGGTACATCAAATACATACTGCCTGCGACAAGCAAAAAGTCCAACATACTATCCGCTCCCTTGCAGTGAAAGAAAAGAAAAAGAAGACAAAGAAAACTTGGCATAGGCCAAGTCTCCTTTCCCGCTTCCATATGCACTACCGATATTCTACTCCAGGCAAAATCGCAACGTCAACGGAAACAACCGACTGAAGCATCCAGCCTGCAGTACGCTGGCAATCAGCGGGACATCACCCGGTTTGCAGCCGTTCGATCAACTGCCGCATATCCTCGGGCATCTCCGCTTCCCATTCCACCCAGCGGCCGTCGCGGGGATGCCGGAATCCCAAAACCGCCGCGTGCAGCGCCTGCCTGCCGATCCCGTCCGGCTGTCCGATTCCGTACAAATCATCGCCGAACAGCGGATGACCGATATGTCTCATATGCACCCGGATCTGATGGGTCCTGCCCGTTTCCAGCTGCAGTCGGATCACCGTTGCGTTGGCCAGCTGTTGTTCCACTGTCACAAACGTGATTGCCGGTTGCCCCTGTTCCGCCACGATCCGTTGCGGATCTCCCTGTTTTTTCAGGATCGGCGCTTCGATCGTCAGCTTCTGCCGTTGCAGATTGCCGTGCACAACGGCCAGATACTCGCGGCGAAACAGCCGCTGCCGAAGCTGTTCGGACAATTTTTGGTGAGCAAACTGGTTCTTGCCGATCACCAGCAAACCGGTCGTGTTTTTGTCGAGTCGGTGCACCGGTCGGAAGCGCGCAGTCTCGCCCGCTTGCCGCCAATGGTGCACCATGCCGTTCGCCAACGTTCCGGCGGTATACCCTTTGGTCGGGTGCACGACCAGCCCGGCCGGTTTGTTGACGACCGCCAGATCAGCGTCCTCATACACGATCTCGAGCGGCATTTCCTCGGGCAAGATAAATTCGGAGCACTCCGGCAAGCCGAGCAAACGCAGTTCGTCGCCTGCCCGCACACGCCAAGTGATGTATACCGGCTGCCCGTTCACCCTCACCCCTTGCGCAGCTACGATCTTGCGCAACAGACTGCGGGAAATGCCAAGCCGATCGCGGATCAGCTGCCTGACCATTTTTCCGTCATCTTCCGGCTGCACGCAGAGCGCTGCGATTTCCTGCAAGCGATCGTCTACCATACTTTCCTTGCGGAGCGGTCCTTCCTCACGACGTTGGGCGCGTCGAAATGCTGGAATTCGTACTGGTCTCGCGTGCGCTGCTGCCGCGACTCTTCCAGCAGCCTGCCGCATCGGGCGCAGCGTTCACTGCGCGGATCGTTTTCCTCATAGCAGTCATTGCAACGGATCGTCATCGACTTCCACCCTTTCGCCCATCTCGTAAACCACGCCGTTCAATTCATAGCTGGTGCGGATTCTTGCATTGAGCGACGCTGATGCGGAGCAGTATTTGTCCTCCGACAGCCGGATCGCCCGTTCCACCTTGTCGGGCGTCAAATTGGCGCCTTTCAGAATATATTTCACATGAATCTCGGTAAATTTTTGCGGATACTCCTCGCGCCGGACGCCCTCAATCTCCATCCGGAACTCTTCCACCATCAGGCGCATTTTTTCCAAAATCATCACAATGTCGATCCCCGTACAGCCGCCCAGCCCCATCAGCAGGAGTTCCATCGGGCGCGGTCCCTGGTCTTCTCCTCCGACGTCCGGCTTCGCATCCATTACCACCGGGTGGTTCGACTCGCCTCTTGCCGCGAAGCGCCGTTTGCCTTCCCATTGAACGGAAACTTTCATCTTCTATCTCCTCCGGTCGGTACTCTCTCTCTGTCGAATCGCCTGATCGATCAGATAAATCATGCAGGCGGTGTTGCCTTTTACGCGAAAATGGTGGGTCAGCGACCAGGCGATGCTGACCACGGAAATCCCCATCACCAACAGCCACCAGGAATTGTGGCTCGGTAGGAAGTACGCAAGATGATTGCCGAAAACCATAAAAATCAGCGGAACGGTCGATGCGAGCAACGGCACGTTGCCGAGCAGTCCCTGCTCGCGCGTGTACCGGGCCCGCAACAGATACAGATCCTGCAGCGGCATCGCTTCGATCTCCCGCTAGCGCGCTTCCAGCTGCCGATTTTTCGGTTTGGACATGGAGCAATCAGCCTCCTGACACCCCCAGCAAAGTGACGAGAAGCAATGCAACACCCCGTCAGGTGTCAAGCACTTGACGGGAACCCGAAGTAACCTGTGGTCCGAAAGGAACTTGACTCAGGTGTGGCAGTCTTATCTAGAGGCTAGTATGTCTCAACCGACGGCGATCAACCCGTGTTTCGCAAGCCGGATGCGATCCCGTTGATCGTCAGCAGCACATCCTGCACCAGATCTTGTGAATCTTCGCTTTGCCCGCTGCGGGAGCGCAGTTCTTTCAACAACAGCACCTGAAAATAGGACAGCGGGTCCACGTACGGATTGCGCAAGCGGATCGATTCCCGGATGGCAGGGCTGTTCGAGAGGATTTCGCTCTCGTTCGTGATCATCAGCACCATCCGTTTCGTTCGTTCATACTCCTCCAGAATCCGGGCAAAAATCTGCTCGGCAGCCGCTTGCTCCTGCACCAGTTGCACATACTCGGCCGCGATCGCCATATCCGCCTTGCCGAGCGCCATCTGCAGATTGTCGACCAGCACCTTGAAAAACGGCCAGTGCCGGTACATCCGCCGGAATTCAGCTCGGGATTCCGGATTGGCATCCACGTAATTTTCAACAGCCGTGCCAAAACCGTACCACGCCGGCAGCAGGTGCCTGTTTTGCGTCCAGGAAAATACCCACGGGATCGCCCGCAAATCTTGAATTCGCGGAGAGTTCTTGCGTTTTGCCGGACGCGAGCCGATGTTCAGCTCGGCCAGCAGATCGATCGGCGTCGCCTGCTGAAAATACGGCAAAAAGTGTTCGTTCCGGTAGACCATCTCCTGGTAAGCGGTGAACGAATCACGCGACAACCGCTCGAGGATCTGCGACCATTTCCGTTCCGTATCTTTCATGTGTTCCGTCTGCACGTTCAGCGAACCGATCAGCACCGCCGACACAGCCGATTCCAGCGACCGCTTGGCAATCTCCGGGTGGCTGTAGCGCTGGGAGATCACTTCCCCCTGTTCGGTGATTTTCACCTTGCCGTGCAATGCTTCCGGCGGCTGCGCCAAAATGCTTCGCTCGAGCGGTCCGCCGCCGCGTCCCAGCGCGCCGCCGCGTCCATGAAAAAACTTCAGCCGCACGTCGTATTCGCTGGCTACTTCAAAAATCGCCTTCTGGCACTTGTACAATTCCCAGTTTGCCGTCAGGTAGCCGCCGTCCTTGTTGCTGTCCGAATATCCGAGCATAATCTCCTGCAGATTGCCGCGTGCCTGCAGATGTTTGCGGTATACCGGGTTGGCGAACAACTCGTCGACGATCGCCGGTGCCACCCGCAGATCCTCGATCGTCTCAAACAAAGGCACGATGTTGATTTTGCTGGTGACACTGCCGTCCTCGTTCCAAGCGAACAGCCCCGCCTCTTTGCACAACAGCAGCACTTCCAGCAGATCGCTGACGCCTTGCGACAAGGAAATCAGGTAGTTTTGGATGCATTCTTCCCCGAACAATTGATGGCTCTTGCGGATCGTATGGAACACGTTGACCGTTTCCCGCGTCTCGTCCGTCACGTGTGCATAAGGACTCACGAGCGGCCGCGGATCTTCCAGCAATCCTGTCAGGAACCGAATTTTCTCCGCTTCCGGCAGCGATTTGTAGCTGCCGATCCTGGCCACGCGTACCAGCTCCTCGATCGCGTTCTCATGCACCTCGCTGTGCTGGCGAATATCCAGCGCGGCCATGTGAAACCCGAACAGTTCGATTTGCCGGATCAAAGGTCTGACCTTTACTTCGGCAATCTCTTTTCCCTTATGCTCGATCAGAGACCGTTCGATCAGCCGGATGTCAGCCAGAAACTCTTGCGGCCTGTTGTAGTAGGTACCGGGCGTTTTTTCCCCGTGGTAGACGTTTTTCGTGCCTTCCAGCCGGCGCAGGATCTGGTTTACCTTTTCCCGGTACGGTTCGTCGGGAATATGATCGAGTTGCAGCGATTCAATCAACTCCCGGCTCGCCCCCGTTTTTTCGTAGGATTGGCTGAGATGAACCCCCAGTTCCTTCACCCGGTCCTCATACTTGCGAAGCGCCAGGTCAAAATGCAGAATCAACGTTTGAAACGTCAATTCGGCCGTGACAAACGGGTTGCCGTCGCGGTCGCCGCCCATCCAGGAACCGAATCGCAGAAAGCTCGGTACCGACCATGTGCGTTCCGGATACGCCGCCTGCAACTGTTCCTCCATTTCGAGATGGATGGCAGGCAGCACATCAAACAAAATTTGGTCGAGGAAATAGAGTCCGTTGCGCACCTCATCGAGAACGGTGATCCGCTCCTTGCGGACCGGCCGCGTCTGCCACAGCCCCGTGATCTCCGCCTTCAACTGTTTTTCGAGATGCTGCATCTCGCGCGAACTCAACAGCGGATCATCAAATTTTTCCAGTATCATGGCGATTTGATGATGCTTGTCAAGCACGGTGCGGCGCATCGCTTCCGTCGGATGGGCGGTCAGGACCAGCTCCACTCCCAGATTATGGATCAAGGATTCCATCTCGTCCGCCTGCACCCCTTTTTGCCTCATTTCCAGGAATGCGCTGCGCAGCGATCCGCGTTGCGGGGTGGTGCCGGATGAGCGCTCATACTCGCGCTTGCGGCGGATCCGGTGGTTTTGTTCCGCTATGTTCACCAACTGAAAATATAGGGCGAACGCATGAATCACATGCGTCCGGTGTTCGACCGGCACCTGAATGATTTTTTGCAGCAAGGCGTCGCGGCTTTCCGGAGTCCCCTGGGCACGAAACTCTTTCGCAGCCGCTCGGATCTCCTCGACCGATTGCAAAACCTCTTCCCCGCACTGCGAAATCAGGACGTTGCCCAACAGATTCCCGAGGATGCGAATGTCCCTGCGAAGGGCCGATTCACTGTTCATCTCCCTCACTCCCGTCATGTTTTGATGCTTCTTTCTTTCCCGCAAAATCTTTATTAATAAGAATACATAAACATGCAGCTTTTACAAGTGAAATATTTTTTGGAATTCATTTCACGTCGCCTTCTGATAAAAAAAAGTGTCATACGGTCGAAAACCGTATGTTTGCGGGTGAAAAATCTGTTCCGTCGAGCCGACGAACAAGATCCCGCCCGGTCGCAACGCGGCCGCAAATTTGCGGTACAGCTGGTCCTTCGCCTGTTCGGTGAAGTAGATGATCACATTCCGGCAGACGATCAGATCAAACTCCTGGCCAAACGGGTCTTCCAGCAGATTTTGCTGCTGAAACTTGACGCACCGCTTGATGTCCGGTGAAATCTCGTACATTCCCCCGCCCCTTACGGCAAAGTATTTCTGCAGCAGCTCCTCAGGCACCGCTTCCAGGGAACGGGCCTGGTAGATGCCTTGTTTCGCTTTTGCAATCGCGTTTTGGTCAATGTCGGTTGCGAGCACTTCAATCTCCGGCAAGGGGAGGTATTTCGCCAGGATCAGCGCCAGCGTATACGGTTCTTCACCGGTCGAGCAGGCGGCCGACCAGATTTTCAGCTTGCGTTTCGATTGGAGCAATTCCGGCACGATCCGGTTCATCACCACGTCCCAGCGATTGGCGTTTCGGAAAAATTCGGACACGTTGATCGTCAGCCGGTCCAAAAATTCATCATACATCTCCCGATTTTCCGTGAGCGCCTGAAAATAGCCGGCAAAGTCGCGAAAGCCGTGCCTGTCCCTGAGCGCGGTCAACCGCCGTTCCATTTGCGGGCGCTTGTATTTGCGCAGATCGATTCCCGTTTTCCGATACACTTGTTCCATAAACCAATCAAAATCCTGCATCGTCATCCTGCTACCTCTTCCCATCCGCAAAATGGCTGCGTCTGTAAACAAGTATTCGATCGCCAGACCGGATTTCCTGCCCGGTAAAGCGAAAGCCCCGGCTCTCATGAGCAGGGGCTTATGTATTACATCCACTTCGCAATCGTTTTGTCGTATTCGATCAATTCGCCGTTGAACCACAGGTTGATTTCCCGCTCCGCGTTTTCCGGCGAGTCGGACCCGTGAATCACGTTCATGCCGACCGATACGGCATAATCGGCGCGGATCGTTCCGGGGGCTGCTTCCGCCGGGTTGGTTTTGCCCATCATTGCGCGGGCGACGCTGATCACGTTCGGGCCTTCCCAGATCATCGCAAACACCGGTCCGGATGTGATAAAATCAACCAGTTCGCCAAAAAACGGTTTGTCCTTCAACTCTTCATAATGCTTTTCCGCCAGTTCTCGCGAGACGGTCATCAGCTTCGCATTCACCAGTTTGAAACCCTTTTTCTCAAAGCGGGACACGATTTCACCGATCAGCCCGCGCTGAACTCCGTCCGGTTTGACCATTAAGAATGTACGTTCCATCAGCCATTCACTCCTACTTCAAAGTTTTCCGGCACCCTGACCATTTTACCCAATCGGGCGGGTCATCTGCAAGCGCTTAATAGTCCCGCGACGTCGTGAACACAGCGATCGCTTCCAGCGAGTCGCGCGTTTGCCCCTGTGGCAGCGCGGACAGTTCCCGCAAGCACTTGCTCAGATACAGTTCCGCCACTTTTTTCGCGTATTCGATTCCGCCTGACTCTTTGACCAGCTGAATCGCCTGTTCCGCTTCCGAGGGCGGCATATGCGGACGGATCATCTGTTTCAGGGCCTGTCCCGCCGGAGAGCAGTGCAATGCATACAGCACCGGCAGCGTGATGTTTCCCTGTAGCAGATCGGCACCGACCGGCTTGCCCAATTTTTCCCTGGTGGACGTAAAATCCAGAATATCATCGACAATCTGAAACGCCATCCCCAAAAAATGGCCGTACCGCCCGAGCGCTCTGACATACCGGGGGTCCGCTTGCGCCACGAGCCCCCCCAGCCTGCAGGAGACTTCAATCAAAATCGCCGTCTTTCGCTCGATCCGCCGCAGATAATGGCGAAACGTCTGGTTGAGCCGGTAAAAATCGCGAATCTGCTCAATTTCCCCTTCGCACATGCGAACGATGGCCTTCGAGAGAAGTTGATGGATCTGCACGTTTGGCAGTTCGGACAACAGCATCAGCGCCCGCGCAAAAATAAAATCGCCAGTATACATCGCCATCCGGTTGCCCCACTCCGAACGGACTGTGGGAATTCCCCGGCGCGTGGCCGCATCGTCGATCACGTCATCGTGCACGAGTGTGGCCATATGGATCAGTTCCAGCGCCACTGCCACCCGCGCCAGCTTTTCCACGTCATAATGGCCCAACTTCCCGCTGAGCAACACGAAAACGGGGCGGATCCGTTTCCCGCCCGCTTTCAACAGGTGTGAAGCAGCGTTTTCCAGGTCTTTTTGCCTGGAGCGGACCTCCTGCTCAAGCAGCGATTCGACGTAGTTCAGGTCCGATTGCAGATGCAAATACATATCCATCAACTTCATTCAGGTTCCACCTTATCTTCGCAGTGAATCAATAGACTTCAAGGATTTTATAGTACGTGTTGCGGCGGGCCGGGGTGCGTCCCGCGTCGCGGATCAAACGGATCAGGTCCTGCTTGGTCATCGAGTGGGTGGCGCCGGCGGCGCTCACCACGTTCTCCTCGATCATCGTCGATCCCATATCATTGCAGCCGAACTCGAGCGCCAACTGGCCGATTTTCGGTCCCATCGTCACCCACGACGACTGGAAGTTTTTGATGTTGTCGATCATCAGCCGCGAGATCGCCACGTTTTTCAAATATTCGACCGCCGTCGCCCGGGTGCCTTTTAATGCGGTGTTGTCCGGCTGGTAGGTCCACGAGATAAACGCGGTAAATCCGCCCGTCTTGTCCTGCTGTTCGCGAACCCGCAGCATATGCAGGATCCGTTCCTCGTACGACTCGCCGAAGCCGATCACCATCGTCGCGGTCGTGTGCATGCCGAGCCGATGGGCGGTGTCGTGAACTTCCATCCATTTGACCCACGACTCTTTCAAGCGGGAAATGCGCATGCGCGTCCTGTCATCGAGAATTTCCGCACCGCCGCCGGGGATCGAATCGAGTCCCGCTTCCCGCAACCGGCGGATCACTTCCTCCAGCGGCAAGCCGGACACTTCAACCATTTTCCAGATTTCAGCCGCCGAGAACGAATGCATGATCACCGTCGGAAAATGGGCCTTGATTTTCCGCAACAGATTCGTATAGTAAGAGAACGGCAATCCGGGATGCGTGCCGCCCTGCATCAGGATCTCCGACTCGTCGCCGCCGATTTCCACCGTTTCCCGGATTTTTTCGAGAATCGCTTCATCCGGCAGCACATACGCTTCCGGGTGGCCTTCCGGCCGGTAAAACGCGCAAAACCGGCAATACGTGTCGCACACGTTTGTGTAGTTGATGTTCCGGTTGACCGTAAAAGTCACGATGTTGTCAGGATGAAACCGCTGCATCACCTGTTTCGCGGCCGCGCCCAGCTTGATCAGGTCATTCGTCTGATACAGCGCCAATCCGTCTTCCAGAGTCAAACGCTCGCCGGCTACCGCTTT
Source organism: Effusibacillus pohliae DSM 22757 (assembly GCF_000376225.1). Classification (NCBI taxonomy): domain Bacteria; kingdom Bacillati; phylum Bacillota; class Bacilli; order Caryophanales; family Alicyclobacillaceae; genus Effusibacillus; species Effusibacillus pohliae. Next base: position 30,428 of record NZ_AQXL01000134.1, on the reverse strand, counting down.
CTCCAGAATCGCGTCGATTTGCTGCGGACTTGCATTGGCAACGCTCATTGTTCGACACCCCACATTTCGACCTTCACCGGTCGCGGCAAAAGTCCCAATTCATAGGCAGCCGCAAAATAAAATTCGGCGCCTGTCACCAAGTCTCCCGTCAAGTCATAGACCAATTTGGCATAATACGACTCCCAGAAATCGTGATCCTGCCCGTGCAGGCGAATCGCTGCCGCGATCACCCGATCGAGGTTGGCAAGCCCCTTGCGCTTGCTGTCCAGGAACAACCGGTGCAGCCGCCTTGCTTCTTCCGACCGGGATTCGACAAAATCGCGCCGGATCGCCCAGATCGCAAACGTTATCGGCAGCCCCGTGCGGCGGTGCCACTCCGCCCCCAGATCATACACCTGATAAGGATGATCCTGCAACGACCAGGACAGCGCGTCATCGCCGATCAGCAGCGCAGCGTCCGCCTGTTCCATCATGTCGTCCAGATGCGGCGGTAGCGTCACATAGGACGGGGTGCACTTGCAATATTTTTGCAGCAGAATCTTCAACAGGTTGACCGATGTTGCGGATGAGGATGTCAACGCGACCACGCGTCCGTCCAGATCGTCCATCGGCCGTTTGGTAAACAGAAAAATCGAACCGACCGGCCCTCGTGACGAGACGGACAAATCGGCCAACGCGTAATAGTCGTCCGCATGCTCCGCATAGGAAAAAGCGGAAATCGGCCCGGCCACCACCTCGCCCGCCGCCAGCATCCGATTCAATTCGGTCGGAACTGCCGGTACAAACTCGATGCCGTGCGCTTCGGCTGCCGCGTCCAAAAAATGGTACACAGGAAGAACGTTGCTGTAACCAATCCGACCTATCCGAAGCCGCTCGCTCATACTGCCGCAAACTCCGTATTGACAATATTGTATAATGTATCCCGTTCCACCGGAATCCGGCCGGCCTCCCGAATCAACCGCACAAGTTCCGTCTTCGCCATGCCCTGCTCCGTTTCCGCTCCGGCCGCGTGGTAGATTTTTTCTTCCACCACGGTGCCGTCGAGATCATCCGCTCCGAACCAGAGAGCCGTTTGTGCCAGCTTGGTACCCACCTGCACCCAGTATGTTTTGATATGATCGATGTTGTCGAGCATCAACCGGGACACGGCCAGCACTTTCAGATCTAAAAATCCGGTCGACCAGTTCAGGTGCGGATACTGTTTGATCAGTTCCGTATTTTCGGGGTGCCAGGACAACGGAATAAACGTCTGGAAACCGCCCGTTTTGTCCTGCAGGTCCCGCAAGGCGATCAGGTGATCGATCCGGTCTTCTTCCGTTTCGATGTGGTTGTAGAGCATCGTGCAGTTCGAGCGAAGCCCCAGTTTATGGGCGATTTCGTGGATTTCCAGCCACCGCTCGCCGGACGTTTTGTGATCGGCAATGATTGAGCGTGGTTTTTCCGCAAAGATTTCCGCCCCCCCTCCCGGCAGCGAGTCAAGACCAGCCGCGATCAGCCGGCGCAGCACTTCTTCCACCGGCATTTTGTTGATGCGCGAAAAGTGGTCCAGTTCGACCGCCGTGAACGCTTTCAGATGCACGTGCGGCAGCTTCTTTTTCAAGCGGCGCAGCAACTCTTCGTAATAATCCAGTTTCAGCGCCGGATTGTTGCCGCCGACGATGTGAATTTCGGTGACGCCCGACGGCACCATGTCGGCCCGGTGCTCGATCTCTTCCATCGACATCGTGTACGCTTTCGGATCCTTCATCCGCACCCCAAACGCGCAAAAAGCGCACAGCGTCTGGCAAATATTGGTCGGATTGATATGCCGGTTCGTATTGAAAAATACGTAGTCGCCATGCTTTTTCTCCCGCACGTAATTCGCCATGCGACCGAGCGCGATCAGGTCATTCGACCGCATCAGGCGCAGCCCGTCTTCTTTGCTCAAACGAACGCCGGCCTGCACCTTCTCCCAAATGTCGGCCAGTGGATGGGTTTTCCCAATCACTTCCATCGGGTTCTCCTCCCTGTCAGCTCGTTTATTCGCCCCAACGCCGGAACAGATGATGTTCCACCCGTAGAGCGTCCAGCGCTTTCCCCACAACAAAATCGACCAGATCGTCGATCGTCCGCGGCAGGTGGTAAAATCCCGGCATGGCCGGCAGGATGCGGGCTCCCGCTTCCGCCAAAGCGAGCATATTTCGCAAGTGGATCACGTTTAACGGCGTTTCCCGTGGTACGATCACCAATGGCCGACCCTCCTTCAACACAGTGTCAGCCGCCCGTTCCAGCAGATTGTCGGAAGCGCCGTGGGCAATCGCCGCTAAGGTGCCCATTGAACAGGGAATGATGATCATCCCGTCGATCGGATGCGACCCGCTGGCAACCGGTGCCCGATAATCGTGCAGATCGTGCACTTGCAGGCGCTCCGGCAGCACCGCGAATCGCCCAGGAATCGAGGCGCGATCCCCCGTCTCGATGTTCCACCCCAGCTCTTCCTGAAACACCTGCCAGCAAGCGTTGGTCAACAGCAGATGCACCAAGTGCCCGCCGCGGATCAATTCCTGCACCAACCGCACGCCGTAGACGGCCCCACTGGCACCCGTCATGCCCACCACAAATTCTTTCGCCATACCCGGAATCCCCTTGCCTGTCACTCGATTAGAGCTTGATGCCGTACCGGCTCCACTTGCGATCAACCAACTGCTTCGTTTCCTCGCTCATCCAGATCTCATCCGGCCATACTCGGGTGTAGCCTTCTTCCTTCCATTTTCTTGTGCCGTCAATCCCGATCTTCGAGCCAAGGTTCGGCAGCGGCGACGCATGGTCAAGCGAGTCGACCGGCCCCTCAACGATCATGATGTCCCGCTTGGCGTCCACGTTGCCGAACACGCGCCATGCCACGTAGGAATGATCCTGCACATCGACATCCTCATCGACGACGATGATGCATTTCGTCCAGGTCATCTGCCCGAGCCCCCAGAGTGCACTCATCACCTTTTTTGCGTGACCGGGAAACCGTTTGCGGATTGACACGATCGCGCAGTTGTGGAACACCCCTTCCCACGGCAGGCTGATGTCTACAATCTCGGGCAGCATCATTTTTAACGGAGCCAAAAAAATCCGCTCCGTCAGTTTGCCCAAATAACAGTCTTCCATCGGTGGCTTACCGACAATCGTCGTCGCATAAATCGGGTTCCTGCGATGCGTAATCGCCGTGATGTGAAACACGGGATACGGTTCCACCGGGGTATAATACCCGTTGTGATCGCCAAACGGTCCTTCCTCCCGCAATTCGCCGGGGAGCACATACCCTTCCAGCACGATCTCCGCGTTGGCCGGAACTTCCAGATCGACCGTCTTGCACTTGACCATTTCGACGCCTTCCTTGCGCAAAAACCCGGCCAGGATCATTTCATCGATATCGGGCGGGACCGGTGCGATCGCCGAATACATCACCGCCGGATCGGAACCGATGGCGACCGCCACTTCCAGCTTCTCCCGCCTCAGTTCCTGTGAGCGGCGATGGTGTTCGGCCCCGACTTTATGCAGTTGCCAGTGCATGCCGGTCGTCCGCTTGTCAAACACTTGCATCCGGTACATGCCGCAGTTGCGCCTACCAGTAACCGGGTCTTTCGTGAAAACGAGCGGGAGCGTGATAAAGCGGCCGCCGTCCTGCGGCCAACAGGTCAGAATCGGGAATTTGTCCAAATCCACCTGATCACCGGTCAGCACCACTTCCTGACAGGGCGCTTTCGTCACCATTTTCGGCAGGAACGAGCCGAGTTCTGCCAGTTTCGGCAACTGCTTCAACTTGCCGAGCAGGGATGACGATCCACTCGGCATTTCCACAAAACGCATGATTTCTTTCGCAATGTCGTCCAAATCGTTCACTTCAAACGCCAGTTTTGTCCGGTCAAACGAACCGAACGCATTGATCAGCACCGGAACCTCGGAGCCTTTCACATTCTCAAACAGCAGGGCGGGTCCTCCCGCCTTGCAAACGCGATCGGTGATCTCGGTGATCTCCAGATGCGGGTCGACTTCTTCCTGCACCCGAACCAGCATGCCTTTCGCTTCCAGCACCTCGATGAAATGCCGCAAATCTCTGTATCCCATAAATAACTCCTTCACCCACCAGCCGCAGAATTACGGTTGTGGCTTGTAACCAAGATGCATCGCCGCAATGCCGCCGGTAAACGGCTTTGACTCGACGCGGACGAGACCCGCTCGCTGGAAAATCTCCTCCAGTCCGCGCCGATCCGGAAACGATCGGAGCGATTCCGGCAACCAGCTGTAGGAGACACCGTCTTTGGCCGCCAAATTCCCGATCCTCGGCAAGATGTTCTCAAAATAAAAATAGTACAACGCCCGAAACAGAGGCCATTCGGGCTTGGACAACTCCAATGACACCACCATGCCGCCCGGTTTCACCACGCGGGCCATCTCGCCGATCACATACTCCACATCCGGCACGTTGCGCAGCGCAAAGCCGATCGTTGCATAATCGAACGTGTTATCGTCAAACGGCAGCGCCATCGCATTGCCGTGAACCATCTGCACCTGTTTCGCCACCCCTTGCCGGACGACCTTTCGCTCCGCCTCTTCTAGCATCGGCTCGCAAAAATCAAGTCCGACAACCCGTCCGTCCTCGCCCACCGCCTTCGCCAACGCGATCGCCCAATCGCCCGTCCCGGTGCATACATCGATCGCGCTAGTTCCCGGCTGCACGTTCATTCGCTTCATCACGGCGGTACGCCAAATTTTGTGCTGACGAAAACTGAGAACAGTGTTCATCAGGTCATAACGCTTCGCAATTCTTGAAAAAATATAATGGACTTTCGCTTCTTTTGTTTCAAAGCGAGACATTTCCTCTCACCTTTCTTCCACGATCCGCCGCGGTTGCAGGTACAATTGGCCGAGATCATCACAGATGCCGAAAAATCGTTCGGCCACGGTTTGCGAATCTTGCAGCTTCAACAACGACCTGGCCGTCATCAGGCCGACCTCCAACCGCTCATAAAGGAAAGCGGATGTTCCATATTTCACATGAATTGGCATGATTTTGGCATCCTGCAGATAGGAAGGGTTCGAGGAAAGCAAACGCAGTTCGTCTTCCGTTGCCTGGTTACGAATGTACACCTCGGACAGATTGCCAGCATAATGGCCCGACAAAAACCGGTTATATTCGATGCCCAGTACATGTGTGCGCACAAGCAGGCGAACGATATCGTTGATCTCCGGCCGGCTGTGCAGATAGTGCGAACACAGGACATACAACAGTTCGCCTTCGATCCGTTCGCTCAGGCTTAAATATTTGTCTGTACTGACCGGTTGCTTGAACAGTGACAGCTTCTCTGCTTTCGCTTCGTTCACCCGGGCGATCGCTTCCGCAAACAGTCCGATCAGTTCGATCTTTCCGTCTGCTGCCAGCAAATAAAAAAACTTGCTGGAGTAGTAATCGCCGGCCAACACTTTCAGTTGGCGGGATTGGACATCCGAGTGCGGTTGATCGATCTGTTCGTGTACCGACAGCCCGTGATAGACCAACAACAAAACGGTTGAGACAAGTTCGGTTTCGTCCTGCGAGCAGCCTGCCGTTTGCAGGATCGCCGCGGCTGTTGTCAGTTGGAACCGTTCCAGTTCGGGCAGCCCGATCCGGTCGGTCAGAAAGGCGTGATTCATTTCCGCCAGAACTTGTCCGCGCATACGAAGGGACGCGTATTCCCGTTCCGTTTGTTCGATAATCAGTGCCTCCAACTCCCTTCGTGCAAGCCACATCGTACAATCCAACAAGCTATATTTCAGTATAGCATAACAAGAACCGTTGCGGACTATAAAAAATATCGGCAAAAACAAAAAAGCGAGAATCTCTCGCTTTCTCCCGACCTGCAGGCAAAGCCTAGTAGACCCGCTCAGCGATTTTCGCCAATGCGACGGAACGCCGCCGTCTTAGTCGTCTTCCGAATATGTATCGACTCGCCCGAACTTGGTCCAAACGACCGCTTTTCCCCGCACCTTAATGGCAGACGTATGTTCCGTAAACTGGGCGATCATGATCTCCCCTTTGTCCAATTTTTCCGTATGATGAAACCGGGTATCGGCACCGCGGGTCAAACCGATCACGTGAACCCCGTTTTCTTTCGCTTTCACCAAAAAATATTCCTGTCCGATGTCCATTGTCGACCCTCCCTTGGTCAGTGATGTGACGCAATTGATTATACCATTCAAAGGCAGGATCAGGCAAAATATTTGCCGTCCGATGCGGGAACAGTATGAATCAGGAGGTGATCCGTATGCCAAATGGCGTGAAATGCGGCGTGGAGGAATGCATCTACAATGATCTCAACCGGAATTGCACTGCGGAATCGATCGAAGTCCTGTCAAACGGCAACGAAATCGTCGGGACGACAAAAGGAACCCGTTGTGCCACATTTGAATTTGAACGGCATACGAATGATGACGGCGAAATACGCAGATAACGAACAGCCGCGCCCGAGGGCGCGGCGACGGCTTGTGTGCTGATCAGCTTAATAGGTTCCGGGAATGAGCAGGATAAACAGCACGAAAATGATCAGAAACACCACAGCCCAACGGGTGAAGCCACCAAATACTCCGTACATTATGTCCCCCCCTTTCTAAAAGGACTGCCTCCATATGGATCCCCATTCAGGGAAAACACCAATTCAGTACACAGGACGAGGTGCCGCCGTGACTGTAGGTGAAATCGGAGGTACCAGCAAAATAAACAACACGAAGATGATCAGAAACACGACCGCCCAACGGGTGAAGATGCCGAAACATCCATCTGGCATCGGTTCTTCCTCCTTTCCAAGCAATTCTAAGTTTCCGCCATTAATACACCGGAACTGTGGTGCAAACCGTGGTTGTAGTGGGAATCAAAAGAATGAACAGCACGAAGATGATCAAAAACACCACCGCCCATCGTGTGAAGCCGCCGAATACCCCATCCATTGCGCTTCCCTCCTTCCTCTTTGGCTACTATAGTTAATTCTTCCCAAAGCGAAGGTGCAACGGACAAGTATCATCGGAAACCCGTCTATTTTTGCTGGATTGCTTGCATCGATCAGCAACAGCGGAAAGCTTAACCGCACTTTTTTTGGCGAAGATTCATATGCGTAAGGAAGCAGGAAGACAGCCAACCCAACGAGATTATCTTCCAGCTCCTCATTACAAAAAGTAGCCCTTTCGCGGGCGGCTTTTTCGCCCATTTTTCCCCGGGAGTGGATCCCGGGGTCACTTTCTTTTCGAATCCGTTACATTTGAAAAAAAGGTTTCCAGCACACTTTCATAACAGGCCTTGGATTTCATGTTCTGGTTTTATGCTTCTTCCAGCGGGGTGATGGCATACCGGTTGTGTTCGCTCCTCTTTTTTTGCCAAATGCGATTGCGGATTGAATTCAACGCCTGATAGGCCACCGGAACGATGACAAGGGTCATAAGGGTCGAAGTGGTAAGACCCGAGATCACCACAATCGCGAGCGATTTCGAGATCAGGCCGCCTTCATCGGAAATGGCCAGTGGCAGCAGCGCGCCAATCGTCGCCACCGCCGTCATCAAAATCGGCCGGATCCGGGTCACACCTGCTTCGATCAGCGCTTGCCCGATGTCCATTCCAGCCAGACGGTTCTGCTGAACCCGGTCCACCAGAACGATCGCGTTCGTCACAACGATCCCGATCAGCATCAGAAATCCAACCAAAGCGGGCATTCCCAGGGACTCGTTGAATGCATACAACCCCAGCAATCCCCCTGTGAAAATAAACGGCAGCGAGAACAGGATCGAAAACGGCGCCACTGTTTCGCCAAACGCGATCATCATCACCATATAGACAAGCAAAACACCGGCCGCCATCGCGATCGCCATGTTGCGGAAGCCGTCGCTCATCGCTTTGGACTCCCCCTCAAAATAGTACGTGACACCTTTTGGCAGGTTCAGCTTTTTGATCCGGTTCTCCACTTCGGTTTGGATGCCCGAGGAATTATCGGAAGTAAAACTTCCCCGAACAGACACATACTCCTGCTGGTTCAACCGTTGTATGGCGGTGGGACCGGGTTTTTCACTGATGTTGACAACATCGCCCAATTTCACCTGTTCCCCCGTCATATTGAGGATCACCTGATTCCGAATCGCATCGATTGTTTTTAGGTCATCCACTTTCAGTCCGAGGTTCACTTCGGTTGTGCGGCCGTCCAGCGTCACATTCATCACACTGTCACCGTTGATCATCTGCCGGATGGCGGAGGCGATCATCGCCGGATTCAGCCCTTTGCGCGCCGCTTCGTCCGTGTGGATATCGACAAACAGTTGCGGTCTGACAGCCGATAAATTGGTCTCCACATTGGCCAGGCCAGGCACATCCCGAATCGCGTTTGCCATCATCTCTCCCGCCTGCTTAAGCGCGGTCAGATCGGTTCCGTTCACCACGATGAACAGCCCGCCGCCGCCCGTGATTCCCTGTGGCGTCAGTGCCGCCCGGATACCGGGGCCGAGGTCGGTCGTATGTTCCCTCACCGCTTGCTCGAATTTTTTCGTGTCCTCTGGCGAAACGTCGTCCTTCAGTTCGATCTGCATCCGAATGGTTTCCCCGTTGAGGGTCGTCTGGTAGCTCTTAATGTCCGAACGGCCGCTAAGAAACGATTCAATCCGGTTCGCCACCTGGTCGGCCGTCTGCAGCGAAGTGCCGACGGGCAGCGTAACGCGCAATCCGTAGGAGACCGTTTTTTCGGATGGCAGAAAGTTTTTCGGGATCCGCGGCAAAAGGGCCAACGATCCGCCGAACAGGAGCACCGCGACAAGCACCACCACCAATTTGTGCTGCAGCGACCAGCCCAAGACGCTGCGATACATTCTCTGCAGGGCGTTTTCCCGATGCTCCTGATGCTTGATATTCAGCAAAAAGAGTCTGGCGGCCAGCGGAACCACCGTGATCGCCACGAGCAAAGAGAAAGCAAGCGCAATCACCACCGTGATTCCGAACGGAGCAAAAAACCTTCCGACGATTCCCGGCACAAACGACAGAGGTCCAAACACGGCAATCGTGGTAAACGTGGAAGATGTGATCGCCTGCCCCACTTCTTTGGTAGCTTCCAGCACCAGTTCCCAACTGCGAAGGGCGCTGGCTCCCACGCGCCGGTAGATGTTCTCGATCACCACGATCGAATCGTCCACCACTCTGCCCACCGCCACTGCGATTCCGGCTAGTGTCATGATATTGAAGCTGTAATCCATCCAGTACAGAACGATCATCGACGCGAGGATCGACAGCGGGATGGAAATGATCGCCACCAGCGTGGCGCGTACATTCCGCAGGAAAAGAAGCGTCACCACCACAGCAAGCAAAGACCCAAGCACAACTTCCCGCAGCATCCCGTTCACCGATTTTTGAATCTGGACGGAATTGTCGCGAAGTTTGGTCAACCGGTAGCCATCCGGCAACGATAACTTATCCAGTTTTTGATTGATCTGCTTGACAATGTCAACCGTGTTTGAACCGGGTTCCGTCTTGATATCCACAAGGACCGCCGGTATGCCGTTTAAGCGGGACAAAATCCTGTCTTTGTCCGACGCGTAGGTCACATCCGCGATGTCAGACAGCTTGATCGTGCGCAGACTGAGAGACGGCTTGGCGGAAACCTCCTGGTTGCGGTTTGCAGGCGCCGATTTGCCCGACATGCTTTTGAGCGAATTGGCGACGTCCGTGTTGGATGCGTTCACCTGAGCCTGCAGATCGGCCAGCTTGTTTTGCAACGACGCAATCTGCGCCTGCTCCGCCTGGATCTTCTGTTGCAGTTGGTTGATCTGCGGTTCCAATTGCGGTTTTTGTTCCGGGCGGGCTTGCAACTGCTGTTTCAAGGCGGCCAAATTTGCCTGATCGTCAAACAGGCTGGCGGACAGTCCGTTGATCGCCTGCATGACCTGAATTTCCGCCTGCAGAAGCATCTGCCCTTTGGTTAAGTCGCCGACTCCCTTCCCTAGTTGGCCGACCGAAGAGCCGACCGTCCCCACTCCTTCCCCCAGCGTCTGAAACGCGTTTGTGAGTTGGCTGGTGTCCTGGTCGATAACGATCAGATTGACATTTTTCAGTTCCTCTGCCGAGCGGATTTTTTTGCCGGCTTCCACATTCAGACTTTTTCCGTCAATCGTCACCTCGCCGGCTGGAAACGACACATTGTTGGCAAGTAGCGCCTGTTTGACCTTGTCGATCGACAGATTCTCTTTTCTCAATTTTTCCGGATCCACTCGTATGTACAGCTTCTTTTCCGGGACGCCTTGCACATCCAGGGAAGAGATCCCCTGAATGGAAGCCAATAGAGGCTGGATATGCTCGTTGACATATTGCTTGATCGTGGCCGGATCTTGGTTGGCCGTCACACCAAACGAATAGATCGGGGCAGCTGTTGGCCCTTCCTGTCTGATTCGCGGTTTCTCCGCCCCTTCCGGCAGCTTGAGGTTCGCCAGTACACTGTTTACATCTTTGGTCGCTTCATCCATCGAATGGCTCAATTCAAACTCCATCGTGGCTGACACATAGTTGGTGCCCGCTTCTACATACAGATTCTTCAATTTCTTTAATCCGGACAACGCCTGTTCGAGCGGTTTCCCGATGCCGTCGAGCGCTTGTTCCGGTGTGGCGCCCGGATACACCACCACAACATTCAAATAGGGAACGTCCACATTCGGGAACTGTTCCAGCTTCATGGAAAAAATGGAGTACAGGCCGCCTGCGACAATCATGATCATCGCAAGGAAAATCACACCCGCATTTTTCATTGAAAATCGAATCCACTTCGTCATCGCTTACCCCTCCCGTTTTGCAAACCAATGTAGCTCCCTTTGTTCTTGGCTGAACCGCAATCGCAATCTGTCGCCCGGCTTCATGATCTGACGGATCCCCCAATTTGCCGCTGGCAGACGATCATTTCCTGTTTGGTTCCAGACCAAACCACAAAACACGTGACACGTCATGCACCAGTTTGTCAAACTGCACACTTGCCGGATCAACCAGCCACGTCTGGATCATGCCATTTACAAGAGAATGGAAAATAATAGCCAGCGCTCTTGGGTCAACATCATCTGCCACCAGACCTCTCGCTTGCAGTCCTTGCAAAATAGCCCCTGTCACATCAAACATTTTGTTGTAAGTCTGGCTGAGCTTTTCCCGGATGGCCGGATCGCGGCTGCAAGTAAGGAACTCGAAGAATAGCATCGGTTTCTCTGGCTTCTCCAGACACTGCTCAAACTGTGAAAGCAGCCAGGATGACAAAGCATCTACCCGATTTGACGAACTCACGACGCTTTCCGCTTGATTTGGCAACACCTGCAACTGTTGGACAAGGCTTCTTTCGCAAAGCGCCAAAAACAAATCACTCTTACCGGAAAAATGCCAATACACCGCACCTTTTGTCATCCCTGCTTCAGCCGCTACTTGGTCCAATGTGGCTTCAGCATATCCATATTTTGCAAACACACGGGTCGCAGCATCCAATAGACGCGTCCGGGTGTCCGCATTGGACTGTCCAAGCTCCGCTTGCTTTTCAGCCAAGAATGCCCTCATATCCTGTTTGCTTCCCAAATGTCTCCGAACCGTAGTCCAATGCACGCCGGCAGCTTGCGCAATATCAGTAAAAGTGATCTGATCGACCGGTCGTTCGGCAGCCAGTTCCAAAGCCGCCTGAAAGATTTTCTCACGAATACTCATCTCACCACCCCAACGTATACCAAAAGGAACTTTATACTCGTACCAATGAGTATGTTAAAATAATAAAAAACCAACAAACGGGGTGTCAATATAAACTTGGTTTTCGCAAGTAGACGGTGCTACAGGGGAGGGAAGAATTTCCCCGATCGGATTCCAAAGTCACTGCATCGGATCTTGTCCGAAAGATCAACTTCCGGAAAAGCAAGAGACCCTGAACCGGTGCCACGGTCAGAGTCTCACCTCACAGTAGGCGCGAGGGCAAAAGCCCTCCCCTACAACTCCATCTTATGTATATCATACCCTCTTTATACTGTACTGTCAAAGGAGGCAGCCATATGCAAACACTCACGCTGGTTATTAGTATTGCTGCCTTGGTTCTTTCCCTTGTTGCACTGAGCCGGGCGCTCCGGAGGTGACAGATGTGGCAAAGCCAACGTCCTTTCGGTTTTCTGATGAGTTCTTGGAACTCCTCCAGACATGGGCCTTTGTAACTGAAAAAGCACAGGCTGAATTACTCGAAGAAGCGTTTATGGAGTATGCAGAAAAGCGAACAGAAATCAAAGAAAAGGTTCTGCGGATATTGGAGACCGTTCAGAAATAACCCGCGTATGAAGGGTGAATAAAACATTTGCCGCTAAAGTCTGTAATTGTTGTTTGATTCTGCTCCCGGATCGTGAACTACCGATTGCGAAATGTCGGTATTTCCGTTTGGAGCCCAGGAATTTATGCAAGCGGTGCGAAACATCGGAGGCACACTGTATTTCTGAAAGCAAAAAGGAGCCATCCCGGGCTCCTTTCTTAATTCCGATTAAAATGGTCGGAATGCCGGGATTTGAACCCGGGACCTCACCCACCCCAAGGGTGCGCGCTACCAAGCTGCGCCACATTCCGAACATCAATTAGCAATGACGAAGTTGATTATACACGATTCTTTCCGGATGATGCAAGGGAATTCGCGGTATAAAGTTGACAAAAACGGAAGTTAGCTGACCAGTTTGATGACTTGCTCCCCCATACGTAAAATCGCTTCGATCAAGGTTTTGAGCCGACGAAACAGGGATTCGATTTCCGACAGGAAATTGGCCGCGTAGGTGCGATTTTCGTTCACCTGGACGTTCTTGCTGTTCACCGATTGGGCCTGGTTCACTGTCAGGGTCGTAACGGTCACTTGATCCGGTTTGTTCATATCGACTGTCAGGATCGCGGAAGAAGCGACAAATCCTACCGCGTTTTGCGTGTATACCCGGAAATGGCGCCGCCCTGTCGCATTGGGGTCCTTGTAGGTGAGGATCGCAGTGTTGGTTTTCATCACCAACGTGCCATACCTGGCTTCCAAAGGCTCTTTTCCAGTTCTCGTCACAACTGGCTCACTTCTTTGATGTGCAGCTCCGGTTCGCCCGGAAAAGCGGGCGGCGCCTGCAAGCCCAAACGCTGCGCCAACCAGTCGTACAACCCCGGCACTTTGCTGGCCAATGGCAGCTCCGGATTTTCTTGCGGGACGACGTTAAACATCGACGCATCCCAGCGCAATGTCCCGATCTCTTTGCCCGTTTGCAGCAGATCGAAGCGCGACAGGAATGGATGCGGCTTTTTGGCGTTTGGCGAACCAAACAGCTGCACGTAATCTTCTGCCGCAATTTCCGCCAGTAGCCAGCGGTGCTCCTGCGATCGGTTGACGCGGGGATCGCCCGACAGCCCGCGGATTTTCGCATAGGTCGATTGCCGCCAATGCTCGTTATCGGTAAGCGGAAATCCGTCCTGTTGAATCGAATAATAATGGGTCACATGATGACCATACTCATGCGCCAACGTCCTGGCGAACGATTCGACCGTCCTGTGTTCGCCCCCGCCGTACAGGTCAATTCTGCCGGGGAGCATCTTGCTCCGGCCAAGCAAGTCGACCGAAGTCCGCAGCCGGTACTCTCCTGCAATCCCTTTCCCTTTCGGGTACCCGTCCTGCACTTTCACCTCTGACAACAGCTTGAACTCTTCCCCGTGCGTGTTGTTTTTCAGCTCTTGATACAATTGACGCAGTTTGTCTTCGGAATCCCAGGCGGCCGATTCGCTTACAATGCGAATGCCCTCCGGCGACGCGTAGACGGTCGCGGCGGCCGCTGGTTGCGTCCCAACCCAACCGGCTGCGACGACCATTCCCAATCCGGCCAATAATTTTTCGACCAATGGAATCTTCATACTTCACCTCATACCAAAATCAACAGAATTCGGCCGATATCGAACACCGAACCGAAGCCTGTAAGGCGGATGGACGAAAATCAAAGGGATGTCTTTCGACACCCCTTCACCCCTGTTGCGATGCCAATTGTCGTTCCCGCATCCGGAGCTCCACCCGACGAATTTTGCCAGATGTCGTCTTCGGCAAGTCCTCCACAAATTCGATCTTGCGCGGGTATTTGTAAGGAGCGGTCAAATTCTTTGTATGCTCCTGCAACTCCCTGATCAACTCTTCCGTACCTTCATATCCTTTCTTCAACACGACAAACGCTTTCACCACATGGCCGCGATCCGGATCGGGGCTGGCTACCGCGGCACACTCCGCCACAGCAGGATGTTTGACCAGCGCGTCTTCCACTTCAAACGGACCGATCGTATACCCTGCCGAGATAATGATATCATCCGCCCGCCCTTCAAACCAGATGTACCCGTCTTCATCCATGCGGCCCTGATCGCCCGTTACATACCAGTTGCCGCGAAACGCCCGGGCGGTCCGTTCCGGGTCGTTCAGGTAGCCTTTGAACAGCGCCACCATATTGCGATCCACAGCAATATCTCCGACTTCTCCAACCGGCAACTCCTCGCCCGACTCGTCGATGATCGCCACTTTCACAACAGGCGACGGGCGTCCCATCGAACCGGGCCGTGGTTCCATGCCGACAAACGTTCCCACCAGCAGCGTATTTTCCGTCTGTCCATAACCGTCCCTGACGGTGATGTTGAATACGCGCCGGAACGTATCAATCACTTCCCGGTTGAGCGGCTCACCCGCCGAGCAAGCGGAGCGAAGCGACTGCAAAGAGAAGTTTTCGATGCCGGATACTTTCGCCATCAGGCGGTATTCGGTCGGCGTCGCGCAAAGCACGGAAATCGGGTGCTGTTCCAGCAGCTGCAGGTACTTTTCCGGAGAAAATCTGCCCTGGTAGACAAACGCGGTGGCTCCTTTTCCCAGTGTGGAGACAAACGGGCTCCACACCCATTTCGCCCAACCGGGGCCGGCCGTTGCCCATACGAGATCGTCCTCCCGTACATCCAGCCAATAGGTGGCGGCAACGGCGAGATGGGCACAGGGCCACCCGTGCACATGCATGACGCCTTTCGGTCCGCCGGTGGTGCCGGATGTGTAGGACAGAAACGCCAGTTCGTCCGACCTGCTGTCGACCGCTTCCAACCGGTCGTTTGAATGATTCGCCAGATCTTCCAATGAGAGCCAGCCGGTTTGCGGCTCGCCAAGCTGAATGTAATGCGCAATCGTCGGACAATTGTCCCGGATCTGATTGACCTCATCCACACCGCCCGCGAAGGAGATGACTGCTTTCGCTCCCGCATGGTTCGCCCGGTATTCGATATCCTTGCCGCGAAGCATTTCGGAGCAGGGCATAATCACCGCCCCGATTTTGTTCAACGCCAGGTAGATCGCGTACGCGTCCACCCCTCTCGGCACCAGCACGATCACCTTGTCTCCCCGCTGAATGCCAAGTGACAGCAGGCTGTTGCCGATCCGGTTCGTATAGGAAATCAGTTCCCGATAGGTGACCCGCTTTGTGTCACCCGTTTCGCTCACCGCGATGATCGCCGGTTTGTCCGGATTCCGTTCCGCGTAGGCGCTGACCTCCCCCGCAAAATTGTAATATTCCGGCATCTCAAATGAAAACGCTTTCTCCGATTGCTTCTCTTCGCTTCCCATACCCGTCACCTCATCCCTGTGTGTTGGTGTCTCCAACGTTACATATTCTGTTTGGATTACAAAAATTCCTGCTAGATCCCATGCCGCTACGGCGGCACCATCAGATGATGAAAATCGGGCATCGTCATGAACCGATTTCCCTACGCCGCCCATCTGTGTTCGTGGGCGGAGCAGGCTCCAGGTAACCATGACAGCGCCGGTAAACAGACTGCGTAAGCAACAGGTACGTCCAGAAATTACCATTTGGACGATAGATGAGTTGTGGCCTTTTTTTTGTCTTTTCAAGAGCTAATATTTTCGGGATAGAAAAACGGGGCGAATGGCCGGTTAAATACCGAATTTGACAAAAAATTCGCCCGAATTGTATCCGAGAGGCGTCCTGCAAGATGTTCATATGTTGCACGTGGCAGCGATATGGGCCTGCGCGTCTCTCTCCCGCTCCTGCTGCGCCTGAAGATGCTCCTCCCTCATGGCGCGAACGAAAAGCGGAGTAAGATCGGGATCCCATTGAACGCCGCTCCCCTCCTCCAGAATGGACAGCGCTTTGGCCACAGGCATCCCTTTCCGGTACGGGCGGTCGCTCGTCATCGCGTCAAACGCATCGGCGATCGCGATAATCCGTCCCAGAAGTGGGATGCGCTTTCCGGCCAGTCCATCCGGATAGCCCGTGCCGTTATAGTGCTCGTGATGCGATCGGACCCCTGGCAAAATGTCCGCCAGCGCATCGGCCGGCTCAATTTGCCGCAAAATGTTTTCGCCCAATACCGGATGCAATTTGATGGCGGCAAACTCCTCGTCCGTCAGTCGCCCTTCCTTCAGCAGCACGGCATCCCTGATGCCGATTTTGCCTATGTCGTGTAGCAGCGCCGCCTTCTCCAAAACGGATAGCTCCGCCTTAGACAGGCAGGCAAGCCGTCCGATCCGCAGCGAATAATCGGCTACGCGCAAGGAATGCCCCGCTGTATAAGGGTCTCTCGCGTCCAGGGCGGCGGCCAGCGTCGTAAAATAGCTCTGAACAAGCTGATTGTTTCGATTCTCGCGGGTCTTCAGCCCTTCCACCATATGGTTGAAGCCGGACACCAGCTTCGAGAATTCGTCGGCATAAATGTCCTCCGCCTTCACGTCGAAATTGCCATTCCTCACTTCGTTAATGGACGCAAACAAATTGCGGATCGGATGCACAATATCGCGCGACAGCAACCATGCGCCAAGCGACGAGAACATCGTCCCGATCATTAAAATAATACCGGCCCATTTCCAGTATTGCGTCGACTGCTGCAGCGCCATTTCGCCGAGGCGGATTTGCGTAGCCAGGCTGAACAAAAAGAGCGGGAACGTTCCGATGAGAAAGGCACTCCATTGGAACTTTCGTTGAATCGACACAAGCACCTGGCCGTCCAGCGTCAGATCGCTCTCATAGAGGGCGATCGATTGCTGGCGGATGTGTATGAGCACGGGACGGATAGCGTGATTTGTCAGGAAAAACTCGATCAGGGCGTGCATGCCTGCGACCAGCAGCATGCCAATGGCGGCCAGTCCGACGTAGTAGTATGGTATCGCAATGAGCCCGCTCCGAATCGAGTAGATGACCAGACTAATTGCCGGCAAAGCAAGACCGAACAGATGGGGGCCCAGTATTCGTTGCGTGGCAAACATCGGAAACTTGTGCGTCTGCAAATAGCCTTTACGAAGCGTCTCCGGAGAAGGCCGCCTCTGCCGGTACAAAACCCGAATAGGGCGAATATGACGTGAGAATGCGAGAAACTCCGCTCCGAACATGACAAGCAACGAGATGATGAGAATGACGGACACGTATACGCATTCCGCCGGTGATAATTGCAGCGTCGTAAAAATAAAAATACTACCCACTCCCAGAACGGCAATCGTCGAGCCTACGAAATAATTGCGCAGCAAATGCTTCAGGAACTTTCGATAGATTTCCAAATGACGTCCCTCCTTCCTTGAGTGAAAGCGCGGGTTTTAGTTCGACGCAGTGAGGTAATTGTCCTTACCGCTCTGCTTAACTTTATACATGGCCCGATCCGCGCTTTGAATCAGCTCTTCCCAATCGGCGCCGCCGACAAAACGACTCACTCCTACGCTAGCAGTAACGCAGATGGAACGATCCCCGATCTGAAAAGGACGTCTAATACAGCTTAATACGTCTGTGGTGAAACGATCAATATCGCCGTCCATGCCGATTGCGCCATCTGCGCGTAGCAGTAAAATAAACTCATCGCCACCCAAGCGAATGAGCGCATCATGTCGGCTCATGTTTTGTTTCAGCCGGTCAGCCAACTTCTGAAGCAACATATCTCCCGTATTGTGCCCGTACTTATCGTTAACGTGCTTAAAGTCGTCCAGATCGAGAAACATGACAATGCCTTTTTCACCTTCGGCCATGGCTGACATATACCGTTTGAGGTAATTGCGGTTATAGACGCCAGTCAGACTGTCGATGAACAGCGCCTCCTCGAGTTGCACCGTATACGACAGAAACTTCGCCATCGCCTTCAGCAGCGAAATTTCGTTCTGGTCGAAAATATAAGGCTTGCGATCCATCGCGCAAATCGTACCAACCGAATGATTGTCATTGCTCATTATTGGCACGCCGATAAAGGAACAGGCGCCCATCTGTCTCGTTACCTTAAGGTGCGAGGTAAGCGGATCCTCCTCCGTGTTGCGGATGACCACCGGCTGGTCCGTATTCTGGCACACCAGGTAGCAGTACGTCTCGTACAGCGGAAGCTCGGCACCTTCTTCAATCAGCACTTCCGAGCGGTTAAACACTTTCAAAATCGTATTCGTCACGCTGTCGTTACGGGCGACGAATACGGTGTTCGCCCCTATGAAGCGGCTGAGCACATTCAAAATATAATCCGCGGCATCGGCCAAAGAATCGATAACAGGTTCTTTATTCATCGCTACATTCCCCTCGAAGATCCTGGATTGGTTGAACCGTCTCTCTATATTATTTTTATCGAATTTTTCGGTCGCTTGGTTCACTAAATGAAAAAAATTTTATCGTCAATCACTAGCGTTGCATAAATTTTGACGGTCTATTTCGATAGCTATTCTTTTCGTCGATCGAACCAAAAAATCCTTTACAATGGAGTGTACAGGTAGATCCTGTCCAAATTAAAAGGATTCGAATATGGCCAAGGATACCTTATTTTCGGCATTTGGTAAATGGGTCGAACCTCTAAATGAGTCGAACCTCTTAATCGAATCAAACTGCAAGAAAAAATTGATGCAGCCAAGCAAGACAAGTACGTGAAGAAATTGACAACCAATGCCTACATCCTGTTGTTTCTGCATGCGGTGCTGCAAAAACGGGAAGGAGCGCCGCCCAACTCTCCCGGAAACACAGGCAAGTGGATCCTGGACTGCTAGCTGGAATTTTCTATGATCTGACAGCGTTGGTACATGCTCGGTCGTACCCTTTCGGCCTGTGTCGTCGCTTCAACATCGTGGATTCCTCAACCATCAGTCTGTGCTTGCAGAAATACAAGTAGGCGGTCTTCCGGGAAACCAAAGCAGGCATCAAAATGCATCTGCGCATTGTATTTGCCAGTCAGGATGTGGATTGCTTGTTAACAGGATATATTTACCAAATGGATAGAGACCTACCTTTTGTTGATTGTTCTCTCGTTTCGGAAAATCCGTCACAAGATATGTTCAGAATATTCAGTTAATATAACGTTGACGTTTTTTGCAACGCTAGTGCTTTGGGCCCAATGGACGATCACGAATTCAGGAGAAGATGAAATTCTGGTAAAAAAAAAACGAAAAGAGCCCGACGAACGGCAGTCATCCTGCGCCTTCCGGGACCCTTTCTGCAAATCCTATTTGATTGCCTCTTTCAGCGCCTTTCCCGGCCTGAATGTCGGCACCTTGGTGGCGGGAATCTCGATTTCCTGTCCGGTCTGAGGATTGCGGCCCTTGCGGGCTGCGCGCTCTCTGGTTTCAAAATTGCCGAAACCGATCAACTGCACTTTATCTCCGTTCGCCAGCGCTTCCGTTATGCTTTCGAACACCGCGTCCACCGCTCTGGCAGCATCCTTTTTTGTCAGTTCGGATCGTTCCGCGACCGAGTTGACAAGGTCAGCTTTGTTCACGATTGACACCCCCTCTCCGGAGCTCTCTATTTATTTTTCCGCAGTATTACCTTTGTATCCAGAATTCATCCAAATATACATGCCCCCCTGGAAAAAACAAAAGAAAGGCCTGTTCAGCCTTTCTCAATCAATCCGATCTGTTGCATGTCCGCATTACAGGATGATCGCAATCAATCCGCCGCTGCCTTCGTTGATAATCCGCTCCAGCGTTTCTTTCAATTTGTACTGGGCGTTCTCCGGCATCATCGCCAGTTTCGCTGAGATTCCTTCCCGCACGATCGCCGACAGCGATTTGCCGAAAATGTCGGAATCCCAGATTTTCAGCGGATCTTCTTCAAAATCCTGCATCAGGTAGCGGACCAATTCTTCGCTTTGCTTCTCGGTTCCGACGATCGGCGCGAATTCCGATTCCACATCGACGCGGATCATGTGAATCGAAGGTGCGGTTGCTCGCAAGCGAACTCCGAAACGGGAACCTTGCCGGATCAACTCCGGTTCGTCCAGCGTCATCTCTTCCAACACCGGCGGCGCGATTCCGTAACCGGTCAACTTCACCATGCGCAGCGCTTCCGCCACTTTGTCATATTCCCGCTTGGCGGTGGTAAAATCTTTCATCAATTGCAACAAATGGTCTTTGCCGCGGATTTCCACCCCGACGATCTCGGTCAATACCCGATCATACAGCTCGTCGGGAGCCGCCAGATCAATGTCGGCAATCCCCTGCCCCATGTCCATCCGAGCCAAAGCGGCACGGGAGATGAACTCGTACTCGTTGAAAACGCCGACCACGCGATCGATATCGCGCAGCCTGCGGATATCCTGTACGGTGTTGCGCACGCATTCCTCGAAATTGGAGCGCAGCCAATGATCCTGATCGAGCACCATCACCCAGGAGGGCAGGTTGACATTCACTTCGTGCACCGGGAATTCGTAGAGGGCTTCCCGCAGCACCACCATGATGTCGTCCTGCCGCATCGTGGCGACAGACAATGCAACAACCGGGATATCATATTTTTCCGCCAGTTCGGCGCGTAACGCTTCCGTCTCCGGATGCTGCGGATGGGTCGAATTGATCACCATGACAAACGGTTTGCCAAGCTCTTTCAACTCGGTGACCACGCGCTCTTCCGCTTCCAGGTACGATTCTCGCGGGATTTCCGCGATCGTTCCGTCGGTCGTGATCACCAAGCCGATGGTGGAGTGGTCGGTAATCACTTTCCGGGTCCCGATCTCGGCCGCTTCCTGGAACGGAATCGGGTCATCAAACCAGGGGGTGGTTACCATACGCGGCCCATTTTCGTCTTCATACCCACGGGCGCCCTGCACCGCATATCCGACACAATCGACGACCCTTACATTGATGTTCAATCCTTCCGCCACATGAATCTCAACAGCCTGGTTGGGGATAAACTTCGGTTCGGTCGTCATGATCGTCCGCCCGGCCGCGCTTTGCGGCAATTCATCGGTCGCCCGTACCCGGTCCGCTTCATCCGTAATGTTCGGAAGCACGATCAGTTCCATAAATTTTTTGATAAAAGTCGATTTACCGGTCCGAACAGGGCCTACTACGCCGAGATAAATATCCCCCCCTGTCCGTTCGGCAATGTCTTTGAAAATATCCACCTTCTCCACGCTGTTCCCTCCCTGCATAATGTTCGGCGTAGAAAGTTACCGCTCCCCCGAAAGGCACCCCTCCCTCGGAAGCTCCTGGATGTTTGTACATGTATATGAGACGCCAGGAGTTTTATTCCAAGGTGGCTTTTCAGGGGCACATTCAGGTTTCCTTCTCTATGGATATGCGAAAGCCGCCGGTTTAGAACAAGCCCAAACAAAAGAGCACCCGGAAAACGCTTCCGAGTGCTATGTATATGTTGGTTACCGCTTTTCATTCCATTCCGGGTTCCCGTACTTCGTTGCGACCAGTTCCCGCATGATGCGGTTTTCTTGCGGCGTCAACCGGCCGTCGACCAACTCAACACCCAACCCTTTCGCAAAACCGGAACGAAACGCGGCTTCCGCTTCCTCGAATGAGACGTCCCGCCCGCTCACCTGTTTGATCGACACGGCCTTTTGCAAAAATTGGGCTTTCAGCCGTTCCCGCAGCCGGTCGGATGAAAAATAGAGAACGGAGAACAGCAAATCCGCATCCAGATCCAATAAAATCGAACCGTGCTGCAAAATCACGCCGCGCTGCCGGGTCTGGGCGCTGCCCGTCACCTTTCTGCCCTCCACGACCAGTTCATACCAGGAGGGCGAATCAAAACAGGCGGCCGATCCGGGCGACTCATGTTTTTGCCGTTCCTCTGCCGACGCCAGCGATACCATCCGGGCTTCCAGTCCCAAATTGCGGAACCCTTCCACCAGCCCCATCGACAAGACGCGGTAGGACTCATTGACCGATCGCGGCATCATCGGATGCGATTCGGACACGACGATCGAATAGGTGACTTCCCGGTCATGCAGCACGGCCCGTCCGCCGGTGGGACGGCGCACCAATCCCAGCCCATTCGCCTGGAGCGCCGCCCGGTCGACCTCCGCGATCCGTTGAAAATAGCCGATCGACAAAGTGGGCGGATCCCAGCCGTAAAACCGGACCGTCGGAGGAACCAGCCCCTGGCTGTGGGCAATCAGGATCGCTTCGTCAAGCGCCATATTTTCCGCCGGCGAAAATCGGCCTGTCGGCAACAACCGCCACGTTTCCAACGCAATCCGCTTACCCCTTGATAATCTCCGCGTATTGCTCCGCGGTCAGCAGATGATCGAGTTCTCCGGGATCTTTCATCTCGACGACCAGCATCCAGCCATCACCGTAAGGAGATTCGTTCACTTTTTCCGGCGAATCGGCCAGCGCCGTGTTGACCTCGATGATTTTGCCGCTGACGGGGGCATACAGGTCTGACACGGTTTTAACGGACTCGACGGTTCCGAACGTGGAGTTTTGCACCACTTCGTCGCCGACCTCCGGCAGCTCGACAAACACGATGTCACCCAGTTCCGACTGGGCAAAATCGGTAATTCCTATGTACGCTTTGTCGCCTTCCACGCGAACCCATTCATGTTCTTTCGAATACTTTAACTCTTGCGGCAGATTGCTCATGCTGGTACCTCCTTGTTCGATTGATCCAGATTCATTGTAGCAGATATTTCCTCTTAGCGCTACGAATCCCACGTCATCGAGATGCGGGCCACCTCTTCCATTTCATGTGTTTTTCCGCGTCCCATCAGATCTTCGACAGCGGTGCGTGGGCTTTTGCCCTGGAACAGGACCTGATAGATTTCGGACGTAATCGGCATCTCCACCCGGTGTTTCTCCGCCAGGCGAAATGCTGCTTGCGTCGCCCGGACTCCTTCCACCACCATGTTCATGGAAGACAGCACCTCATCCAGCTTGCGCCCCTGTCCCAACTGGTATCCGGCCCGCCAGTTGCGGCTGTGTTTGGACGTGCAGGTGACGATCAAATCGCCGATTCCCGCCAGTCCGGCAAAGGTCATTTGCGCTGCCCCCAGTTCCACCCCCAGCCGGGAAATCTCCGTCAGGCCGCGGGTCATCAGCGCCGCTTTCGCATTGTCGCCAAACCCGAGCCCATCCGACAAACCAACTCCCAGCGCGATGATATTTTTCAGCGCTCCGCCGAGTTCCGTTCCCACCACATCCGGATTGGTATAGACGCGAAAATAGGAATTCATCAACAGATCCTGAAAACACTCCGCCGTGCTCCGTTTTTTACTGGCGATTACGACGGTGGTCGGGCACCTGCGCGATACCTCTTCCGCGTGGCTGGGGCCCGACAGCACGGCCAGATTGGACGGATCCAACGCCGTAACTTCTTGCAAAATCACTTCGCTCATGCGGGCCAAATTTTCCGTGTCAAACCCTTTCGTTGCATGAACCAGTTTTGTATTCGGCCCGAGCACATGGGCCAGCTGCTTCATGGTATCGCGAAAAGCCAGCGACGGCACAACCACCAATACATGCTTTTTCCCCGCAACCGCCTGTTCCAGATCGGCAGTCGGAGCAATCGACTCCGGTAACGTTACGCCGGGCAAATAGCGGGAGTTGGTTCGCTGCGCACGAATTTCTTCGACCAATTCCTGCCTTCTCGCCCAGAGCGACACGTTGCAGCCGTTGTCGGCGAGCACCATCGCCAGGGCGGTCCCCCAACTGCCTGCCCCGATCACTGCTACAGAATTGCTCATAATGTCCCTCCTGTCCCGACTCGCTTAACGTCCCAGCCGATTTTCCTTGCCTTGGACAAGCCGCACGATGTTGGAGCGGTGCCGCCAATAGGACATCGCCGCCATCACGATCGACATCCAGAAATAGACGGCGGGCCGACCGGACAGGAGCACCGTCACCGGCAAGATGGTCAAAAAGACAAGTGACGCCAGCGAAACGATGCGCGTGGCAAGCAGCAGCAGGATGGCGATGGCGCCGGCATACAGACCGGGCAGAAAGACGACGCTGATCACCACTCCAATCGTCGTGGCGACTCCTTTTCCGCCGCGAAAGCCGAAGAAAACAGGCCAGTTGTGACCGACGATCGCCGCCAATCCGCCGACCGCCATACCAGCGTCCGATTTCGTAACAAGATACCCGATGAAGACAGAGAAGACCCCTTTTAACGCATCAGCCACAAACACGATCAAGGCAGCCTGTTTGCCAAGCACCCGCAGCGTGTTGGTCGCACCGGCGTTGCCCGAACCGTGCTCCCGGATGTCGATCCCCGCCTTGTACCGTCCGACCAGGTAACTGAACGAAATCGATCCGAGCAAGTAGCCTATCAAGGCCGAGAAGAATAGTTGCACCCATATCTCCTCCAGAACATCACCCGCCAAAGTGACGCAAAGCTCTGTAGAATTTTCCGATTGATTTGGCGGGGACCCGAAAAATCATTTAAGCCAAACGATCCCTTTACGATTTTTGCCGAATTAGCAAGCGGATCGGGGTCCCTTCAAAGCCGAACGCGTCCCGCAGTTTGTTCTCCAAAAACCGTTCATAGGAAAAATGCACCAGTTCCGGATCGTTTACAAACAGCGCAAATGAAGGCGGTTTGACCGCCACTTGGGTCGCATAGTATATCCGCAGTTTCCGCCCTTTGTCGGTGGGGGGAGCGGTCATCGCCACGGCATCTTCGATCACCGCATTGACCGTCGAGGTTTGGATCCGCATGGCATGATTTTCCGCCGCTTTGACAACCGCATCGAGAATCTTGGTGACCCGCTGCTTCGTTTTGGCCGACACGAACAACACCGGCGCCCACGGCATGAACGGAAACTCTTTGCGGATTTCCTGTTCGAACCGGTGGGCGGTTTTGTCATCTTTCTCTACGAGATCCCATTTGTTGACGACGATAATCATGGCCCGGCCCTCTTCCAGCGCGTAGCCGGCGATCCGCTTGTCCTGTTCGATAATCCCCTCTTCACCGTCAATCACGAGCACCGCCACGTCACACCGTTCGATCGCCCGCAGCGCCCGCATCACCGAATATTTTTCCGTCGTTTCGTAAATCTTCCCGCGTTTGCGCATGCCCGCCGTGTCAATGATGACAAAATCCTGCCCTTCTCTGGAAAACGGCGTGTCAATTGCGTCGCGGGTGGTGCCTGCCACTTCCGACACGAGCACCCGTTCTTCCCCGAGGATCGCGTTGACCAGCGATGATTTTCCGACATTCGGCCGCCCGATCATCGCAAACTTGATCGTCTCGGGGCTGTACTCCTCTTCCTCCTCAGCAGGAAAATGCTTGACCACCTCATCCAGCAAATCGCCGATACCGATCCCGTGGCCGGCTGCTATCGGGATCGGTTCGCCAAGCCCCAATTCATAAAATTCATACCGGTTGTCCAGCATTTTCGGATTGTCCAGTTTGTTGACCGCAAGGACGACCGGTTTTTTGGAACGGAAGAGGATTTCCGCAACATCGCGGTCAGTCGTCGTCAAGCCGGTCTGCCCATCGACCAGAAAAATGATCACGTTCGCTTCGTTGATCGCCAGTTCCGCCTGCTCCCGGATGCGCAGCATGATTTCATCTTCGCTGCCGATTTCAATGCCGCCCGTGTCGATGATGTGAAACTTGCGATCGAGCCACTCAGCGCTGGCATAAATGCGGTCGCGGGTGATCCCAGGCTTGTCTTCGACAATCGCGATCCGTTCTCCTGCCAAACGGTTGAAAAGTGTAGATTTTCCCACATTCGGACGTCCAACGATTGCCACAACCGGTTTTGGCATGTTATGAATACCGCCTTTCAGATCAGGATGATCGACTGAGAAGCCGAAAAAAATGGCTTGCAGGCGTCACCTGATGCCTGCACAGCCGAACATGCCCCCGTTCGCCAATGTGGCTTCATAACGCCGGCGCGGCGGGAGCTTCTCCGTCATACCGAGCGAACCTTTCACCAGGCCCGTCGCGTTGGCCGGCAGCACGAGCACCGGCTTGCCTAACTCCTGCGACACCTGTTCCAGCGTGTAATCATCGAGGAACACATCGGCATCGTCTTTTAGCATGATATCCGGAATCATCACGAGATCCGCCCGGCAAGAGTCTTTCAACTGGGCGACGATGTCCGATCCGGTGATCAAACCGGCGACCGTCACCATATGGCCGTAAAAATCATTTTGAATCACATGCAGATCGACCCGCAGATTTTGCACGTCCTGCAGCAGACGAATCCCCCGCCGGATCGTGTCGGCGGCCGACACGCCGGTCACCACCGCCACATGCCGCCGCTCGCTGAGCGAGGACGGAATGTCTCCCTTCAGATCCTCCAACTCGTCGAGGAAGTTGCGAATCAAGCCGACACCGTTTTCCGTCTGGGCAAACTCGTCATACCGTTCGGCCGGCGGCACCTCGCGCCCCGCCAGTACATAGAACTCATCGGCCGCATGCACGAAAGTAGCTCCTTTTTCCCGCAGAAACTTGTCCTGCCAGGCTTCCACCTGATCGATCACGGCAGCCGCTTCCTCCGGAGTCACGCTCCGCAGCTCGGCAAGCCCGCGGCGATGCTTCGTCAATCCCACAGGCACCACCGACAGCGTGCGAACATGCGGCCAGAACACAGCGAGTTCCCGGATCGTGCGATCCAGCTCCGCCCCGTCATTCATACCGGGGCACAGCACCACCTGCGTGTTCATCTCGATTTCGTGCTCGGCCAGATACGCAATCTGGTTGAGAATCTCGCCCGCTTTTTTGTGCCCCACCATAAAATTGCGAAGTTCCGGGTTGGTCGTGTGCACCGAAATGTTGAGCGGCGACATTTTCAGCTTGGCGATCCGTTCCAGATCGGATTGCTTTAAGTTTGTCAGCGTCACAAAATTTCCATGCAGGAACGACAGGCGATAATCATCGTCCCGCATGTTCAGCGTTTGCCGCATATTGCCGGGGATCTGGTCGACAAAGCAAAAGACGCACTTGTTGTGGCAGAGCTTGATCCGGTCGACCGTCGGGTGTTCCCATTCCACCCCGAGCGACTCGTCGTACTCTTTTTCCACTTCGAGTAGCCATTCTTCGCCGTTTGCCTTGATCACTTCCAGCTCGATGGCCTCATCTGTAATCGCAAACTGGTAATCTATAATATCCTTGATCGGCTGTCCGTTAATCGTCCGGATCTCGTCACCCGGTTCCAGTTCCAATTCTTCCGCCAGCGAACCGGGGCGAACCGATTGAATCTTCGGCATCTTCTCACCTGCTTTCTCCATTCGCCGGAAGCCGGTTTGTTAACCCTCGAATGAACATTATCGTATAAAAATAGGCCTGTCGTCAACCGTTCCTTCCTCAATGCCGGACAATGATCATGATCTGCGGATTGACCTCGTGCGCCATCCCGTCCAAAATTTTCTCCAGCGTAAACGCGGTCGCCTGCAGCTCTTGCCGGTCTTTCGCATAAAAAATCGGGCTGCCGCCGCCGACCGTGTCAGGCGATGTGGTGATGATCGCCAAAATCATGTTCTCCAGAGTCGTTCCCACGAAATTCACCTCAATCGTTTCATCGCTTCCGATTTGAGCGGTTTGCGGATCGAATTTTCCAGAACCGGCGAGCGGGAAATGATAAATTTGGCCGTTTCCATATCCCGCTCCAGCGGCAGCAGAAAAAACGCCAGCCGACCCGTCGCCAGATCCCGTTTGGACAAGGGAACGAACGACGGGGTGCCGCTGTCGCGGTAGATGCCGAGGATGGTCGATACATCGTGGATGATCGCCTGCCGCTGGCCGAGATGGGCGAGCGTCGTTTTCGCGTTTGCATTTTTCGGTGTGAGAATGATGCCGATTCCCTGTTGCAAAATGTGCTGTTTCGAATCTTCCAGCCCGATGTTCATGATGTGGATGTCATCGACGTACAGGTTGGGACCGTCAAAATGCAAGCGTCCCTCCCGGATGTCGGCGATGTCCCCTACCACATTGCCCGACATAAAGCGGACGCTGATCGCGATCCCCGCCAACCCGGCAGCAATGCCGCCGTACCAATTGAAAAAATAGGTGGCCAGCGAAGTGACAAACGCGGTAAAGATGGCGAGATAATTGCGGCCCTCGAACACCATCGCGATTCCTTCGATGTAGGTTACGCCCCGCGGCACCAGTTCGTTCTGGTCGACATTCGACAGCATTTGCCGTTCCATGTTGCGAACATCACGAAACTGTTGGGCGGCCATCGCCAAAAACGTAACGGCCGTGTAATTTTTCTGAATCAGGGCCGGCACCGCAACCGCCCCCAACCCGGACGCAATCACGCCCAGCGCGATGTGAATCACCCTGCCGTGCGGATAGGTGGGATACTGACGGTAATCGGTCCGCAGCATGTACAGGCGGGCGATCACCCCCAGGATCGTGCCGACCAGAATCATTTTCGTATACAGATTCATGTCGCGTCTCCTTCCAGCCTCCCCGCCGACCGCCGGTTCATCTTGGCCAACAGAAACTCCGCCAGCACAACCAGTAGGTCAACCAGAAACGACAGAATCACTGTTGTGCAGACCAGATCCAGCAAATCCGATCCGCCCACCCGGATGACACCGGTAACGGCCGCCAACCGGCTGTCATGCGCGATCCCCGCCAATAAAATTCCGGCTGCCGAGGCGTTCAGGGAAAACAGCGGTTCCCGCGAAAACAGATAGGCGGATGCCACCGCCACAGCCGGATGCAAATACCGCTCATCCAGCAGATAAAACGCGGGATCATACGGGAATAAAGTCATCAGCACAAAACAGCAGGCGGCCGCTGTCACAGCAGCACAGAGAAAATGCAGCTTGCGGCCCATTTTTCCAATCGTCGCGGCATATGCAAAAACGGCCAGCAGTACCAAGACGGAGCCGAGATGAATCGGCACGCGGTGTATCCGCACCTCGAAAAAGCCGAAAATACCGATGCAGACGAACAGCACCACCCAATGGGCAACCTGCAACCGGGAGCCCCGCACATATCGCGTACCCCAGTCGGTGGCGAACAAAATCGCCAGTACGAGCATCGTCAGCAAATTGGACACATCCGGATTCATGCGATCCCCCCCTACCAACACATTGTTGCCCGGGGAAAAAATCGCTATACAAGAGCCGCAGGCGCCTTCTCCATCTTCAGCGAAACCCGCTTCGGTTACGCTCCTTAGCAGTCGTTCGCTTGGTGGCGTATGGCTTCTCGATCAACTTTGGAAGAAGCTTGGCATCGATGAAGCGATCATAAGACGACTGACCAATCGAGACTATCGCATGCCGGTTGAACGTGCCATCTTTGCCATGGTGGCCAATCGAGCGCTTGCGCCAAGCAGTAAGCTGGTGATAGAGGATTGGGTGGCGCGAGAAGTGGTGATTCCCGATCTCCCAGCGTTTGACGTGCAGCATGGCTACCGGGCGATGGATTTCCTGCTGGAGTCAGAAGAAAGCATCCAGCGAGAAAGTGTTCCATTCGGTAGCGGATTTGCTGAACCTGGAAGTTGATCTGTTGTTCTTCGATACAACCTCGACATACTTTGAAGTTTTGATGAGAAAATAGAGTATCGTTGAGGCAGTAGGGGATCGGCTGCCTCGGTTTTTGGGCAATAGGATGCCCGGGACGCCCATTCGTCTTCCATATTAAGGGGATTAATTAAGTTGATTAGGCTGTGATTTCAGTCGATTTTGTCACCACATAGCCTTTCTTCTGAAGGCGGCGAATCATCAATTCTTCGGTCGAGATGCTCTTTCGCTTCTCCAAGTAATCAGCGCCGAGTTCGTTGTAAGGTTCCCCAGTTTTGAGTACAAAGTAAGCGATCACCAGGATCTTGTGTGCAATCACGACCGTCGCCCGTTTCTTTCCCTTGCGGCCGGCTACTGACCCAAATTTTGATCCGAGGAAAGTTCGGGTTTTTCCTGCCGCCCAAGCAGCTTCCAGGAGGGCAGATTTCAGCGCTTGGTTGCCCTGCGTCGTTCTTGCCCGTTTTTTTTACCCGCACTTTCGTGATTTCCGGGGCTGAGCCCCGCCCACGATGAAAGATGGGATGCCGAAGGAAATACGGACATATCGGTGCCGATTTCTGCCAAGATCACTTTGGCTACGTTCGGCCCCACGCCTGGAATCGTTTGGAGCAGTTCTTCCTGTTGCTGATAGGGGGCAAAGTATTGCTCCATGTCCGCCTCCAGGTCAGCGATGGATTGCTCAAGGAACTTCAGGTGCTCCAGGGAACGCTGAATGATCCGGCGATGATGCAGTGTCACCCGGCCATTGAG